>JADZFP010000085.1 GCA_020849825.1 Saprospiraceae bacterium | reverse complement strand
GCCCGAGGGCAGGCCGTTGGCGGTCTCTTCGTTCATGGTAGCGACCATGTACGGCGTTTTGTCGGAGAAGCGGTAGTACACGAAAGCGCGCTTGGGGAACCGGTCGACCTTACAGCTGATATTGAAGGTATTGAGCCGTTGGTTGTCGAATTTGCCGCGGCCCTGCACGTTTACTTCGGTGACGGCGGAGGGCAGAGCGGTGAGGTCCGGATGGGTTTTGAGGAAGCGGGAGCGTTTGCTCATGAGTTCCACGATTCCCGGAATTTTCGAACGTTTGCCGATCGTCTCTTTCAAGCTGCGCTGGAATTCGTCGAGCGAATACAGTTTGTTTTTGTCTTCGTTGAACGGGATGACGATCATGCCCTGGAGTTCCTTGGCGCGTTTTTCGTATTCGCCGTTGAGAAAGTTTTCTTCGTTGATCTGGCGGATGTGTGCCAGGTAGATTTTTCTGTTCAGCGGATCCTGCAGGAGTTGGCTGATCAGCGGCTTGTAGGGGTTGTTGGAGTGGAGCAGCGGATCGAGGGTTTGCAAGTCTTTTACTTCAAGATCGCTGCCCAGGCCGATGCCGGGGTTTTTGAAAGAGCCAAAAGAAAGGTTCAGGTCCCAGGGAATGACCTGAAAGCGGCCGTTATCGTCTTTATACAGGTAGTAGTTGATGCTGCGGTGACCGGAGTAGCTGCTCAGGTTGATCATAACGTTGTTCAGCGCGAGCATCCAGAGCACGCGGTCGACGTCGAGGACGGAACCGGCTTTTGCGGGCTCGTTGGCCAGCACTTTGCTCAGGTTTTGAAGGTCGCCCCAGGCCCAGTCTACGTTGCATTCAAAGTTGTGTTTGTAGCAATTCAGGTTCTCTTCGTATTCGAGGCTGCCGAAGATGTTTTGTTTGCAACCGGTGGCGCCGTCTTTCGAAGGGTAATCAACGCCCGCTTTGAACAAGGGCCCCGATTCGGTGCCGAATCGGCTGTTGAGGTACTGATTGTCAACACTTTCTACATTGATAAACAGGCCGACGTATTCATCGTTAACGTACAGTTTGGTGTAGTTGGCCTGCGGCGCCGGCATGTATTTCGCGGCGATTTCATAAAAGAGCACCTCGCGCACCATACTTGGGTCGCGCATGGCCGATGAGAGTTTGATCGAGGTGTAGCCCTGGTGATTCTGACCGGCTACGCTGTGGTCCAGTTTGATGGTCAACGGATTGCGTTTTTGCCCGACGACGTAGGATTTGTCGCCCCGGAAACGAATGCCGACGCCTTCATAACGTTCACCATCAATATTGGCCACGCCATTCAGCATGCCCGTACCGTAGAGCCGCATGGAGTCGAGTTGATCGCTCCAGTTTTTGTCGGCAACGGTCAGTCGGATTTCACCGATGGTTTTTTTGTCAAAAAAAGGACGGTTTTTGCCGCTTTGAGCCATCAGACTCAAAGGAAACAAGGCAATCAGGAGTAGAAGGAGAATTCGATTCATGACGAGTTTATGTCAATGTTTGGAAAAAGAAGGCTTCAAATTAGCGGGTGCAATGATACAAAATTCGGCCGTTGCACCGGGAAAAGGCAGGTTCTTTCCTTATCAGATGATTT
The DNA here is from genome assembly GCA_020849825.1 of Saprospiraceae bacterium. GTDB lineage: Bacteria > Bacteroidota > Bacteroidia > Chitinophagales > Saprospiraceae > M3007. The sequence continues at coordinate 1,962 of JADZFP010000085.1, read as the reverse complement.
CTTCAAAGGCTTGATCCTCCTGTTGCGGAAACCGGCGGGCCAGGGCCGCCAGCCGTATCCGGTGAAGCGCTTGCAGGTTGTCCAGCACTTCGGCTTTGAACTGTTCGTCGACCAATTGCTGCACAGCTTCCAGACTGACGATACGGTCGTCTCCTCCAAATTTGAATGTTTGTTCGTACAGTGCATTTTCAAATTTGACACTCAAACGGTTGTCCATTTTAAAAACGCTGATTTTAAGGATCGGGTGTTCCAGGTAGCCAATAACACGCATAAAAAACGACGGACTTTTGATCAAAAATCAATAAAAATGGTGCAAAACTCGCAAAAATCAAGGCATTTCCGGCTCTGCAATGGCTTGAAACGCCGTAAACGCAGCGGCGCCTCCGAGCAATGAACCCAGCAGATAAATCCAGATATCGCCCCAAACCGCCATGCCGGAAGCAATCATTCCCACGCCTACTGCCGGGTTGAATGCACCGCCGGATACCGGACCGAATGCATACAAGGCTACCAGCAGCGCCCCGCCGACAACGAGCCCGGTCATCGTTGATTGCCCTTCGCTTCGCTGGATATGCAGGTAAGTGTAAACCAGCAGAAAAGCGCCGATAAACTCTGCCAATAATGCACAAATCGGGTCGTTGAACCGCGCCTGAATGTTGGTTGAGCCGGCGTTGCCGCAACCGAGCAAAAACACGGCAATCAGCGCGGCGACAAATCCGCCCAACAATTGCGCCAGCACGTAATACGGGAACTCAATCCTGTCGAGTTTGCCGCGCATCAGCATGGCCAGCGACAATGCCGGGTTGAAATGGGCGCCTGATACCGAAGCGCCGACGCCGGTCATGACCATCACAATGGCGCCGATAGCCAGTGGAGCCAGACTGCCGGCGCCGTTGTTGAGCGTTAAAACAAGGGTGAGAACCCAAAAAAAGGCGCCAATGCCTTCGACAAGGTACTTTTTCATCTTCCTGGCGGTTTGCTCGACTGAAAAGTCGAATTTTGCGCGCTAATGTAAATCAGTCGTGTTTTTCCACCCCCCATTGTAACATGCGTATTTTCCTCATTCTTTTCCTGATCATGCTCCTGCAGCCCTCCGACGATCTTTCCGCCCAAACCCAGCTGCTTACGCCCGAAGCCCTATGGAAAATTGGCCGCGTCTCGCTCGATTGTGTGTCTCCCGACGGCCGTTCGGCCGTTTACGGCGTACAACGTTTTGATGTTAAGGCAAATAAAGGCGGCCGTATCCTGTATCTGGTCGACCGGACGAAGGGCAAGACCAGGGCGCTTACCGGCGAAACGGAGCCTTCGTCCAGCGATGCCGAATTTCACCCCGATGGCCAACGACTGGGTTTTTTGCGCGAAGGAAAATTGCACGAAATTAACCTGGCTACCGGCGCCGTCGCTAAAGTCAGTGACCTGGAAATCAACGGATTCCATTATTCTCCCGATGGCAAAAAACTGCTTTTTGCACAGGATGTCAAACTGGACGAAACGCCGGTCGACGCCAACCCCGACCTGCCGCAAACCAGCGGCCGCGTAATGGACGGCCTTATGTACCGCCACTGGAAATCGTGGCACGACTACCAGTACAGCCATGTTTTTTGGGTGAACTACAACAACGGCTCACTTTCGGGCGCTCCCGTCGATCTCATGCCCAATGAAAAATTCGACAGTCCGCTGCGCCCGATGGGCGGGATGGAACAAATCACCTGGTCGCCCGACAGCCGGTTTATCGTTTATACCTGCCGCAAACTGCAGGGCACCGCCGAAGCCCAAAGTACCAATTCCGACCTCTATGCCTATGAACTGGCATCCGGCAAAACGCTCAACTTTACCGCCGACCTGCCCGGCTACGACATCGATCCGGTGTTTTCTCCCGATGGCCGCTACCTGGCCTGGACGAGCATGGCCCGCCCGGGCAACGAAGCCGACCGTACCCGGCTCATGATCCTCGATACCCAG
>JADZFP010000084.1 GCA_020849825.1 Saprospiraceae bacterium | reverse complement strand
CGAACAGTTCTACTGGATCGATTTGATGAAAGTGAGGAAAGGCGACAAATGGGGTATTGCGGATGTGAACGGTACGATTCTCGTTAGTCCGAAATTTGCCGAAATCAGCGCATGGAAACACTCCGAATGGGTCGAAAAAAAGCCCGGCCAGTGGATCACCGAAGAGACTTACGGACAATACTTTGTGTACAAAGACGTCGCCAACGGGTCCAGCATCGGTTTGTGGCACCTGGAAAAAGGGAAAATTCTCCCGCCCGAATTCGACTACTTCGAAATTATGCATCCAGGGAGCCTCGTCGTCGTTACCAAAGGCGACAAACGCGCGCTTTACGGACTCGACGGCCGGCAAATAACCGGATTTGAATACGATGCTTTGAGCACGATGAAACCTGAGGGGGAATACCTCATCGCCTATCAGAACGGAAACCGGACCCTCATCAGCGCCCGCAGCGGCAAACAGATTCAGCCGGAGTATTACGACGACTGGTTTTTCAATTACCTCGACGAGATGCAGGGCTATTTCTACACCAAAAAAGGCGATTTCCTCGCCTTGCATGCCCCCGACGGCCGCCGGTTGACCCCGCATCAGTACAAGATGGGCATCCGCCCCTGCGCTGCCACACCGGCCTTGCTGGAGAAAATACCTGCCGGCAGAAAGCCCGTTGCCGGCACCCACCGGGAGGTCAACGGGCGACTGACTCCTTTTGTGCTGGACGATCGGGGCGCCGAATACGAATTCGACTGGTTGTATAAGAAGTGAGGCGACGGCGTGGCTAAAAATTGATGTAATCGCTGGGGTCCACCGCCCGGCCCCTGTACCAAAGTTCGAAGTGGAGGTGTGGCCCCGAAGATTCCACGCCGGTATTGCCGATCATGGCGATGGCTTCGCCGGCTTTGACGGCAGCGCCGGCCGGTTTGAGCAACACGGAATTGTGTTTGTACATCGTCACCACGTTGTTGGGGTGCTGGATGGCGATGCTGTACCCGGTTTCGACGGCATAACCGCTGGAGATGACCACGCCATCGGCGGCGGCTTTGACGGCGGTGTTTTTTGGCGCGGCGATGTCGATGCCGAAGTGTTTTTTGGACAGATCAAAGGAGGAGGTGGCTTCGCCCGAAACAGGCGGCATAAACGACATTTGTTCGAGCGGCAGTTCGCGGGCGCCCAGCATGGCCGGTACGACCGGGGTGTTGGCGGCCGGGTCGCTGGAGAAAGTACCTTTTGCCACGGCGGCGCGCAGCTGGTCGTCTTCGGGGATACGGTCAACGTCTTCGGGTAGCGAATCGTTGGGGTTGGCGGGTGTGACCTGTTTTTCGGCGGCGTCCTTGCCCATATCGGCCAGGTCGCCCACCAGGATTTTCCGAAAATTTTCGTTGTAGCGGCGGTGCGCTTCGATCTCTTCTTCCAGGCTGCCCACTTTGGTGGTCAGTTCGGCAATTTCCTGATCGCGGTTGTAATCGCCGTAGCCCGGAATGTAGCGTTTCAGCGGCGTGTACACGATGAGCAGAGTGACGACAATGGCTGTGCCCACCACCAGCGAACTCAAAAAGACGTACACGCTCAGCGGGGAAAGTTTGAGCGAAGTGACCTCTTCAAAGGTCTCGTCATTCATCACGACAAGCCGGTATTTGTCGCGCAACTTATCCATCAGGCTGCGGTCGTCGTCGCCGTGCCGCCGGAAAAAGTCGAGGAATTTTTTAATAAAAGCGAAATATTTTTGCATCCCTTAAAGTTGATTGCGGCGTTTTTCGGGCGTGTTCCGCGTTTTTTTCAACCCGGCAAAGTTCGGGGAAAAAAACATTCAACCCGGCTTTTATCCCGAAAACCACACCGTGTTTTTTGTTAAAAAGCGTTGCATCAAACAACCTTTTGCATACTTATTGCGCCATTGACATTCAGCTGATGTGCTTTCACCGGCTGTCCCGTACCAACTTGCACCGCGCTTTCGCATGAAAAATTTTCGTCTGATAACCCTGCTGCTGGCCGCCCTCGTACTGGCCGGCGGTTGTGTCACTACCAAGAAAAAAGGCCAGGAAGTCGGCCGTTTTAAAAAAGGGTATCACAACCTAACTTCCAAGTTCAACTACTGGTTCAATGCCGACGAGCTGCTGCGCCTGACGATGGACAAACAGTCGCTCCAGTACAAGGACAACTACAACCAGATACTCGAACTGTACCCCTACGCCGCCGCCGATCCGCAACCTGCGCGCGGCGACTACGATAACGTCATTCTCAAATCGTCCAAAGCCATCGCCCTGCACCGGCCTTCCGACTGGACCGACGATTGCTATACCATGATCGGGCAGGGGCAGTTCCTGAAACGCGATTTCGAAACCGCCGAGGCGACGTTCAAATATATCAGGGAAGAACTGGATCCGCACAAGACGAAACCGAAGGTGAAAAAGAGCTCGAAGAAGAAGAAAAAAGAGAGCGTCAAGAAGAAAAAGAAGAGCAAGAAGAAGGCTGCCAAAAAGAAGAAAAAGAACTCCAAGAAGAAAAAATCTTCCAAAAAGAAATCTTCTTCCTCCAAGAGCAAAACCGCCGATAAATCCAAAACCACCGACACCAAAACCAAGCCGGCAGCCGACACCAAAAAAGACGCCAAGAAAAAAGAGCAACCGGCTACGCCCCCGGTTACGGGCATCAATCCCTATAAAAAAGGCTGGAAGCGCACCTCCGCTTATCCTTTGGCCATGATATGGTATGGTCGTACCCTTATCGAGCGTGAGAAATACGACGAAGCCGAATTTTTGTACCGCGATCTGTACGAAGACCCCTGGTTCCCGCAGTCGTTGAAAGACGATTTGGCTACCGCGGAGGCCTATCTCTGGATCAAGCAGAAAAAATACGACCGCGCCATCGAACCGCTGGCGCGCGCCATCGAACTCACCCGCCGGAAAAAAGACCGGGCGCGTATGGCATTTATCCTGGCCCAGATTTACGAGCGCGCCGGCCGCCACGAAGAATCCTACGCCGCCTATGAAACCGTGCTGCGCAGCCGCCCGGCTTACGATATGGAATTTAATGCCCGCCTTTCGCAACTGAAAGCCGGCTGGGCCAATGGCAAAACCACGGGCGCCGAAGCGACCAAATCCCTCGAACGTATGGCGCGCGAGGAGAAAAACAAGGAATACCGCGATCAGGTCTATTTCGTCATGGCCGAAATCGCTTTGAAAGAAGATCGTAAAAAAGACGCCATCGGCTACCTCCGCCAGTCGCTGGCCGCCAATGTGAACAACACGCCCCAGCGCGGTGAATCCTACCTGTTGCTCGGCGATCTTTATTTCGAAGCGGAAGACTTCGTTCAGGCGAAAAACTACTACGACAGTACCCTGACCGTCATGCAAGCCACCGATACCCGGTACGGCCGCGTAACCACATATTCCAAAAACCTGACCGACATCGCCCGGCTTATCACTACCATCGCCGAAAACGACAGCATCGTCCGTATTTATAATATGGATGAAACCTCGCGCAAGGAACTGGCCAAATCCATCAAAAAACAACGCGAAGCCGAAGCGCAGGCCGAAGCCGCCGCACAAGCCGCCAAAACCCAGAATTCGAGCAAGGCGCCTACCCCGCAAGCCGGGGCCAAACCTTCCAATTTCTACTTTTACAACGATGCTTTTTTGAAAAAAGGCAAAAAAGACTTCAACAAACTCTGGGGCGCCCGCAAACTCGAAGACAACTGGCGCCGCAGCAACCGCGTGGTTACCAGCGACGGCGACGATGCCGCTGCCAAAGACAGCACCCAGGCCAATGCTGTGAGCGATGCCGACCTCAACAGCATCTTTCAGGGTATTCCCAAAAACGAAGCCGAACTGGCGGTTATCCACCTGGCTACTTACGAGGCCATGTTCAAACTGGGTACCCTCTTCCGCGACAACCTCGAAAACTACCGCCGCAGCGCCATTACCCTCGAAGACCTGCAGGCCCGATACCCCGACACCGCCAAACACGAACAGGAAGTGTGGTACTATTGCTACCTCGACTTCAACGACCTCAACAACCCGCAAAAAGCCCAGTATTACCTCGACAAACTATCGGGCAAATACCCCAACAGCCCCTACACCCGGGCGCTGACCGATCCCAATTTCCTCAATGCCAGCAGGGCCCGCGAACGGGAAATGACCGAGTACTACGAGCAAACCTATGCTCAGTTCCAGACCGGACAGTACCAAACCGCTTACGAACGCTGTCTGGAAGCGCCCAAAAAGTACGGGTCAACGAATCCGCTTATGCCCAAATTCGCCCTGCTCAGCGCCCTTTGCGTAGGCAACCTGCAGGGCAATGAAGCCTATTGCAAGGCGCTCAGCGAGGTGATCGGCCGGTATCCTGAAAGCGCCGAAGCAACGCGCGCCAAAGAGATCGCCCGCTTGCTGTCGTGCAAAGGTTTTGAAACGGACGACAAGAAAAAGAACGATCAGAAAGGCCCGATGGACGACGCCTTCACGCGCGAAGACGACAAACTGCACTACTTTATCGTGTCCCTCAGCGGTTCCGATATCAAACTGGACGACGTAAAAGCCTCGATTGCCGACTACAACCGGGAATTCCACAAAACCGAGCAATTGCGCATCTCCAATATCTTCCTGGGCACCGATACCAATACGCCTATCGTCGTTATTCGTAAATTCGACAACAAGGAACAGGCCATGCGCTATCTCAACGAGGTGAAAGACAAAAAAGACTTCCTCGGTGAAGGCAAAAAGACCTACAACAAGGAACTCTTCGTCATTACCCAGGAAAACTACCGCCGCGTACTCAAAAACAAAACCCTCGACGGTTACCGGGAGTTTTTCCAGGATAATTATTTGAAGTAAAAGGTTGATATCGTTTACAGGCTTGGTTGATAAGGGTTGATGGGGTTTATAAGGTTTATGTACTTGTATAATTGATCGCGAATGAATTACTGGCTAGTCAAATCCGAACCTGACGTATACAGTTACGACCAGCTCGTCGCCGAAAAATGCGGCCGCTGGGACGGGGTGCGCAACTACCAGGCGCGCAACAACCTGCGGGCCATGAAGGCGGGCGACCTGTGTTTGTTCTACCATTCCAATATCGGGCTGGCTGTCGTAGGCATTGCCAGGGTGTTGCGCGAACATTACCCCGACCCGACGGCGGAGCAGGGTGACTGGTCGGCTGTCGATCTTGAACCGGTGAAGCCTTTTGTGCGGCCGGTAACGCTGGCGGAAATCAAGGCGCACCCGGCGTTGCAAAACTTCGGATTGGTCCGAAACGCCCGTTTGTCGGTAATGCCGGCCAGTTTCGCCGAATTTTCCGTCATACTTGCCCTCGGTCAGACGCAACTTTGACCCCGAATTATGTTTGTCTACTCCAATTTCAACGGCCCGCGTATGCGTATGGGCCCCGGCGGCGGGATCGGTTGTCTGATCTTCGGCGTGCTGGGCCTTGTTCTGGCCTACTATATTTTGAAAGGATTGTTCACCCTGCTGTGGTGGGCCGCACCCTTTTTATTCTTACTGACCCTTCTGATCAACTGGCGGGTGATTGGTGAAGCCGGCGCTTCACTGATCAATCTGTTCCGCCGGCAACCGCTGAGCGGCTTGATCGTGGCAGTATTGGCCACCGTTGCTTTTCCGATCACAGCCCTGTTTTTGTTTCTGAGCGCGGTGGGCAGCCGGGGCCGTCAACAACCTGCCAAAGATGATTTTGAGCCCGGCGAGCCCGTGTTCAACCGTTCCGCACGAAACATCGGCACAGATGAAGGCGGCGAGTTCATCGATTTTGAAGAAATAAAGGAAGAGCCACTTTCCCCTCCGGAACCACCGAAGAAAGAGCCGCAAAAACCGGCCAATCCGTACGACGAGTTGTTCAAGGAACCATAAAGCACGCTGCGTGTCGAAACACCGCGCCCGGGCCTTGGCCAGGAAAAGTCAACCGAACAAAATTTTACAAAAAGGCGCAAAGCGCACCGAGAGGTTAAGTTCCCGGCGTGCTTTGCGCCTTTGCGTGAAATAATATCCAGACTAATTGAATTTCAAAAAAGGACTCCGCGCGGATTACTTTTCCAGCGGTTTTTTCTCCGCTTCGCGCATGCCCTGGCGGATTTCGTCTTCCACCGAGTTTTTCGCGTTGTTGAATTCGCGGATGCCTTTGCCGAGGCCGCGCATCAGTTCGGGAATTTTATTGCCGCCAAACAACAACAGGACAACGAGAAAGATAAGAACCAGTTCCGTTGTGCCCAGGTTGCCCAAGAATAAAAGCATTGACGTCATGATCATTGAAGATTTTTGTCGTGGAAAAATACGGCCGCAATGGGCCATTTTTGCGTTTTCTGTTTGACCGGGGAATTGCGGCAAAGTTACACCGACCCAGGGGCAAAAAACACCCCGCCGGCCGAATTTAACCCTTGCAGTACCCTAATTGCGTGTTAATGATATGAAAATAAAAGATGTTCTAGATTGCCTTGAAAAGGTCGCTCCGCCCCAACTTCAGGAATCGTATGACAATGCCGGGCTTATCACCGGCCACCCCGAGACGCCGGTGAACGGTATCCTGTTCTGTCTCGACAGCACCGAGGCCGTGGTGGAAGAGGCGGTTCGAAAAAACTGCAACCTGATTGTGGCGCATCACCCTATCGTGTTTCGGGGGCTCAAACGCTTCAACGGCAGCAATTACGTGGAGCGCACCGTCATCAGCGCCTTGCGGAACGACGTTGCGCTGTATGCCATCCATACCAACCTCGATAATGTCTATTTCAACGGTGTAAATGCCAAAATTGCCGAAAAACTCGGCTTGCTCAATACCCGTATTCTGGCGCCCAAACCCGGTGCATCGGATATTGGCGCCGGCCTCGTAGGCGAATTGGCGGCCCCTATGGATGAAATTGATTTCCTGCGTTTTGTGCAAAAAAACATGCATACCGCCTGCGTACGCCACACCGCTTTGCGCGGCCGGCCGGTACAACGTGTGGCAGTATGCGGCGGGGCCGGCAGTTTCCTGCTGCCCGACGCATTGCAGGCCGGCGCCGATGTTTTTATCAGTGCCGACTTCAAATACCACGAATTTTTCGACGCGGAAGGCCGGCTCGTGATTGCCGATATCGGACATTTTGAAAGCGAGCAATTTACGATTGAACTGTTATATAGTTTAATTCGCGAAAAATTCCCTACCTTCGCGCTCCATTTGACGGAAACGACAACCAACCCCGTACATTATTTGTTTTAAGCCGTTTGAACCCCCGCTTTCTTCCCAAAAATTTTCCAAGTCTCTGGTTTGTTCTGTCAACCCGTTATTTCATCACCGTAATTCACACACACAATAAGCATGGCCGTCGAAACATCTGTTGTCGAAAAACTGCAAAAGCTGTGGGATCTGCAGCAAATTGACTCTCAACTTGATGAAATCCAGATCCTCAAAGGCGAGCTTCCGATGGAAGTAGCCGACCTGGAAGACGAAATCGCCGGTTTGGATACCCGCATCAAAAAACTGAAAGCCAACGTCAAGGAGGCCGAGCAGGAAATCGCCCTCATTCAGACGAACGCCAAGGAGGCGGATGCCAACATCAAGCGCTACCAGAAGCAACTTGACGAGGTGAAAAACAACCGCGAATACGAAGCGCTTCAAAAAGAGATCGAACTGGCCAAGCTCGATATCCAGCTTGCCGAGAAAAAGGTCCGCGAAGCCAAGGTGCAACTGGATGCCCGCAAGGAGAGCTTGACGGTTGCCGAGGCTAAGTTCGAGGCCAAACAAAAAGACCTCGACGGTAAGAAAGTGGAACTCCAGGGCATTATCGAAAAAACCGAAGCCGAAGAGAACCGCCTGCGCACCCATAGTGAAAAGGCCCGCCACGGTATCGAGGAGCGCCTGCTGCGCGCCTACGACAAAACGCGCAAGACCTACCGCAACGGCCTGGCCGTGGTGACGGTGGAGCGCAACGCCTGCGGTGGTTGCTTCAACAACGTACCACCTCAAATCCAGCTGGAAATCGGTCTGCACAAAAAAATTATCGCTTGCGAACACTGCGGACGCATCCTGGTCGATCACTCCATTGCACACGTACAGGAAGTCAGCGAAGCCTGATTGGTGCGTTTCAAAATATGTTCAAGCCCGTCTGGTGCGTACACCAGACGGGCTTGTTTTTTTGCCGACCGAATATTCGTCGGAAATTATGCAAAAACAACACAGCCAATTGCAAAATCTCCGTTTCTTGCATGGCATTTTTCCCTTACTTGTGTCTCATGCGCCTTAATCCTCGGTTATTCCTGCTTTCGTTGTTGTTTTCCTGGAGTGTGCCACATATGGCTCATTCGCAAGAAATTATCGTGTATGATAGTATCGGCCAGCTCGAAGCCCGTATCCGTCAGGCTGGCGACACGACGCTGGTGATCAATTTCTGGGCGACATGGT
>JADZFP010000083.1 GCA_020849825.1 Saprospiraceae bacterium | reverse complement strand
CAGGCCAACTGTTTTGTTCAATTGTATAAAACCTGCCCATGCATATCCTGATCATTAACGGTCCCAACCTCAATTTGTTAGGCCGCCGCGAGCCTGAAATTTACGGGCGCCGCAGTTTCGAGGAATATTTCAGCGAACTTCAGCAAAACTTCCCGGAGGTTCAGTTGGAATATTTTCAAAGCAACCACGAAGGAGCCTTACTCGACAAACTGCAGGAGGCCGGTTTTTCCGTGCAGGGTATCGTACTCAATGCAGGGGCCTTTACCCATACCTCCGTCGCGCTGGCCGATGCCGTGGCGGCTGTTCCGGCGCCGGTCGTGGAGGTGCATATCAGCAATGTACACCGGCGGGAGGCATTTCGCCATCATTCCTTTATTTCCGCCGTGGCCGAAGGGTGTATCGTAGGGCTGGGGCTCGACGGGTACCGGCTGGCCGTGTCGTATTTGGTCAATAAAGCCTGAGTCGGTCAGTTGATTTTTGAAAACTGCAACGGTACGTCGGGGCGCAGAAACAGGATGCCCGTTGTGGCAATGGTGTCGCCCGCCTGCAATCCGTCTGTTACTTCAACCATTTCAGCCTGCCGAACGCCGGTTTTTACAGTGACAAAACGCGCTTTCCCGTCGCGGTTCAGAATCACTTTTTTATCGCGGGCCTGTGGAATGATAGCCTGGCTCGGCACCATCAAAGCCTGATTTTTCTGTCCCAGTGAAAGATTCACTTCGGCAAATGCGCCGGGCAGCAACCCTGTTTTGTTTTTGACAATAGCCCTGACGAGCAGGTTTCGGGTGTCGGCCGAAATACTTTGTTCGGTGGCTTCCACGACGGCCGAGTAGCTGGTCGGATTGCCGTCGACGGAGAAGCTGACCGTCTGGCCCGGGCGGAGTTGCGCGCTGTATTTTTCCGGTACGGCAAAATCGAGTTTCAGGGCGCCGGTAGCGCGGATAGTGGCAACTGCGCTGGCAGGCGTGACATATGCGCCGGGACTGATACGCCGCAGGCCGATGACACCGTCGTAGGGCGCGCGCAGTTCTGTTTTACCGATGTTGATGCGGACCAGTTCGATCTCGCTTTTAAGGGTCTGAACCTGCAAGGCAGCCAGGTCGTATTCCTGCTGACTGACGCCTTTTACCTTGAGCAGGTCGCCAAGGCGTTGTTCGGTAATTTCGGCCTGTTTCAACTGGCTTTCCAGTTTGCTCAGTTGCGTGCGAAGGTCCTGATCGAAAATTTTGACCAAAAGGTCGCCCTTGCGCACATTGCGGCCTTCGGGCAGATTGATCGTAACGACACGCCCCGAAGCTTCCGGGTGCAACTCGGTTTCCTCAGAAGCCAGCAGGGTGCCGGCAGCGGTGACGTTTTCGGAGAGGATGCCGGGTTTTACGATAAAACCTTCGACGGCAGTAACATTGTATGCCGCTTTGGGCGGCGCGGCCGGCGCAGGCGCTTGTTTGGAATCAGAGCAGGCGGCCAAAAAAAACAGGACCAGGAAGAGAAGGGAGGAGCGAAATAACATCATGCAGGATAACTTTATCCGGGAGCCGGAGACAAGGGGATACCCCTGCCGGCAAAAGTATCCTTTAAAAAATAAAAAGCCTGCAAATCAATGCAGGCTGTTGAATGGGCGCATCTCTTCGCCCAGCCAGTTCTTGTTCCAATCGTCGATCGGAAGAATTTTTTTTGCCTGGCGCGTAATGCGGCGACGGAGGTAGGCAATGACCATTTTGGGAGACTTGCTCCACAAGCGACGGAGTTTATTCGTACGACGTGACATACTGAGGGTTACAGTTTTGCGATTAACGGATTAATCATTTGATAATGAACAAAAAACGCGCCGATTGGCAGTAAAGTTTCAGCCCGGCCATAATTATTTTGTTAAAAAATAGCAAAGCCTACATTTGGCGGAAAGTGCACCGAAACGCCGCTTGCGCGTACCTTAGCGTTTTGATTCGCTGCTGCCAGCCAGCCGCCCAAACACAGCAAAAGATGAGCCAAACCCTGTCGATCGTCATTCCGGCATACAATGAAGAACGCACTATCCATCGCATCCTCGACAAAGTCAGGGCGGTGGAACTGATCGGAGGCCTGCAAAAGGAGATTATTATTACCAACGACTGCTCCCGCGACGATACCGAGGGCGCGATAAAACGCTACATGGCGGCCAACCCCGATCTGAATATTCAATACCAAAAACACGAGGTCAATCAGGGCAAAGGCGCCGCTTTGCACACCGGTATCCGCCATGCTTCGGGCGATTACATTATCATTCAGGATGCCGACCTCGAATACGACCCGGCCCAATACAACATCCTGCTGCGGCCCATGCTCGACGGTTATGCCGACGTGGTGTTCGGCTCGCGGTTTATGGGTGGCCGCCCGCACCGCATTCTTTTCTTCTGGCACAGCATCGGCAACAAAATGCTGACCATGATCTCCAATGCGTTCACCAACCTGAACCTGACCGACATGGAGACCTGCTACAAGATGTTCCGCTCCGAAATGCTGAAAAGCCTGACACTGCGCGAAAAACGCTTCGGATTCGAACCCGAAGTGACCGCCAAAATCAGTCGAATCCCCAACGTGCGCATTTACGAAGTGGGCATTTCCTACTACGGCCGCACGTATGCCGAGGGCAAAAAAATCGGCTGGAAAGACGGCTTCCGCGCGATTTACTGTATTCTGAAGTACAACATCTGGGCGCGCTAGGCTGAAAAATGCCCGGCCGCGGCGAGGAAGGCCCCGGCTTTGATCCGGGTTTCGCGCAATTCGTTTTCCGGTTTCGATTCGTACAACAAAGTCGCTCCGGCCGAGAACGACAATTCCCCGTCGCGGGCATGCGTCGTTCGGATCGTGATGGCTGTATTGACGTCGCCGTTGAACAAAAACCAACCCACGCTGCCGCCGTAGTAGCCCCGGGTGTGTTGTTCGATCTCTTCGATGTAACGCATGGCGGCAATTTTGGGCGCACCGGTGAGTGTGCCGGCATTGAGGCTGGCGATGAGCGCATCGAAGCCGGAATAACGCTCTTCCAGCTCGCCGCTGAGCTGGGCCACGGTGTGGGTCACGTGCGAATATTTCTCCACAATGCGGTAGTGGTCGATGGTGATGCCAGGTTTGCAAATGCGCGCCAGATCGTTGCGGCCCAGGTCGATCAGCATATCGAGCTCGGAATTTTCCTTCGGGTCGTTGAGCAATTGCATCATCAGATGGTGGTCTTCGATGGGGTTGTCGGAGCGCCGGATGCTGCCGCTGATCGGGCGGAGCGTGGCGCGGCCGTTTTCGTAGCGAAGCATCATTTCGGGGCTGGCGCCCAGAAGGGTTTCGTCGCCGAGATCGACGAAAAAGAGGTAGGGGCTTGGATTGATGGCCTTGTAGCGTTCGTACAAAGGCAACAAAGGGCCGGAATAATGGGCCTGTAGGCGGCGGCTCAATACGATTTCGAGCAGCTCGCCTTCGTTGCACAGCTCGATGCCGCGGCTAACCTGCCGGCGGAAAGTATCGTCGTCGGGTGTGGCGGTAAATGCCCCGATGTGCAGGGTTTCCGTTGTGCCCGATACTTCCGGCTCTTCCTGAAAAACGTGCAGGTGCTGTTCCGTTGCCTCCGCTGCATCGCGGTCGTCGGCGCGGGTGACGTAGAGCGTCAGATCCCGGGTCAGGTGATTGAACAACAGAATGGTATCGTACAGAAACAGGTGAAAATCGGGCTCCGGACAGTTTTTGGCATTGGGCAGGTCTTCGAACAGGTAGACGAACTGGTAGGCCAAAGCGCCATAAAAACCCATGAAATTTTTCTCCTCGCTGCGAAATGCCGCCAGCAAACGCCGCAAAGGCTGAGCGATGTTGGAGCGTTCGAGGCGCTCGTCTTCGGGGCCGTTGAAGGGCGTTTTGGGGATGTGCAGCAAAAGCCGCCCGTCCTGATCGGAACGCACAAACTCCGCAAATTCGGCTTTTATAAAATCGTAAAAAACCTGTCCGCGCGGATGCAGCAGGCGTACCAGCAGGTCATCGTGTTTGCCCACCAGTTCGAGCGGCGGTTCGAGACCAATGAGCGACATGCGGCTGCTTTTGTCGACGGCAGATGCAGATTCAAAAAGACAACTGGGGCCCTGGCCCTGTACCCGGCGGTAAAACCGGAGCGGATCGCCGTAAGGAAGACGCGTGGTTTGGGTGTGCATTTTTATATTGTATTAATGTACTGGTACGACGATGCAAAGATGCAATAAAAAAAGCCGCAGCTGCAAGGGGGGTACGGCTTTTTTAATGAAAAAAGATCAGGCGAATCTGCGCCACACCTCGAGGTATTTTTTGATGGCCTCCTTGTTGTCGCGGTACACTTTGGCGCCTCGTGTGGCAGTGACGATGCTGCATGGCACTTCTTTGGCCACTTCGCGCTGGGAGAGGCCGCGGTCGAAGGCGTCGAAAATTCTCCAGCGTTCGATCATGAGGTCGCGTTCGTGCTCGGTGAAGGTGAGGTGCAGGAGTTCGTCGAATTCGGCTGCGGAGCGGGTGGAGCGAAACAGTTCGTAAAGCATGGGTCAGGGCATGGATATACTTGGCCGACAAAGTTGAGAAAGTTTTTGCAGTGCAGGCCATTTGTCATGGCAGGGTAAAAATTTTTGAAGAAAATTTTGTCTAGTCCCTGAAAAGCATAATAATTTTAACCTAAATTTAAAAACAACATTTCCAAATTGAAAACTTTATCACAATGCTCAAAATCAAAAGAATTCCGGTTTTCTTCCTGATCGCCTTTTTCGGCTTGCTCTTCACGCAGGATTTTCTCAGCAGCTGCGGCGGCAACACGCCCACCGGTCAAATCCTGAGCGCCGTGCTCCAGATCGGCTCGGACGACTGGAAAATGCCCGTCGACGTAAACAATGCGGGTAAAAACGCGACGCAGGCCGATTACTACAACTTTGGCTGGCAATCCTTCATCGCCGCCAACTGGCCTTCCGACCCCACTTATCGCGGCAAGCCCGACACCACCAAGCGTATCGGCGCGCTCGATGCCCAGGGCAACCCGCTTTCGGTCGTGTGGGAAGCCTGGTAGGAACAATACGAAATTTTCCTGCCCGGCGGCAAAAATCCCGGTCCCTGGAACCAGCCCGGCGAAGGCTGCGACGGCGGTAGTCTGGGCATGAAACGCCTGGCCGCATTTTCAAAAACCGACACTTCGGGAGTTGTCAACGATGCTTTCGACGAAGCCACGGGGCAGCCGCTCATCGATCAGTGGTCGCAATACGTGCGCTACGAGGTGCGGGTGAGCGAGTCTGAGTACAACTATTACGTGACGAATTCCTACTACGACGCCGATTCGCAGATCGTAGCCGTACAGCAAAACCGCTTCGTCGGGTTTCCGAAAGGCAACCAGACCATTCCGGGACTGCCGGCCTGGTCGCAATTTGGCGCGACGGAGATCAAAGCTTCCTGGCGCGTATTCCCCGACAACGCCACGGCTGCCGAAAAAAGCCGCTATTTCCGCGCAAAAGCTATCCTGGTGGATTCGTACGGCAATTGTTCCGACACCGCCAAAGTCGGCCTGATCGGCTTGCATATCCTCCGCCTGACGCCCAGCACGGGCGCGACCTGGTACTGGGCTTCTTTCGAACAGGTCGACAACCTATCGCTGCAGCCGCAATTCGGAGGCACCTTGCCGGCGCATCCGAATTTTAATACCAATCCGCCGGTGATGTACGGCGATTCGGGCTATTCGTACAAGCCGGCCCCCATCAAGTACGGCCAGCCGCTGCCCGCGCCGAAACCCGTGGGCGTCAGCGCGCCGCCGTTCCGCTCGACTGATCCTTTGCTCGATTCCATCAATATGGCCTACAATAAAATGCTTGACGGTACGCCCTTCCAGTTTTATCAAATGATCGGCACCGTCAATCCGCCCTATGCCGGCCAGACGAACCCGACGATCGACTCGGTCCCCGGCGGTACATACCCCTCGGTGACGGTCAACGCGGCTCAATTGGCGAACAGTACCATGGAAACCTACGGCGTAAAAAGCAATTGCGTGAGCTGCCACATGTTCGGCTACCCGCAGTTGCCGCCCAACTACCCGACGCCGTACAGTTCCAGTTTGCAGGTGTTTACCTTCCTGCCGGGCCTGGCGGAGAGCAGTGGCGCGGCAGCGAAAAAGTTGAAAAAATAGAACAGATGCTGTTTGATAGATACGCGGCCTGTCGATCACTCCGGCAGGCCGCGTATGTTTAGAACGTTAAGAACCTGGTTTCTGGTAATGAAGAAAACCAGATGATTCGGAAGGCAATTACCTATGCATTACACCTTCACCGCCCGCCCCACAAAAACCGCTCCGCCCGCCACAACGTGTACCGTGTACACCCCTGCCGGCAGATGGCCAAGTTGTTCTACCCGGATACTGCCCCCGGAAAGGGTACCCTGCTGGGTGCGTACGGTTTTGCCGGTATGGTCGGTGATGGTGAGCCGGAAGGGGCCCGATGGTTGCTCCAGATCCATGCTCAGCACGTCTTGAAAGGGGTTGGGATATACCGGCCTTGGCTGCACGGACAAAAACGGGGCACCCGCGCCGCTCACCAGATCGGAAAGAAAATATTTGCTGATGAAATGCTGTTTTTCCTCGGGTGGGTCGGGTTGGGAAACCCCGGCTACGTAAATCGAATTGCCGTCCTGACATAAGGCGTCCGCCCAATATCTTGGCCCGGGCAGGAAGGTCATGCCGGCCCACTCGAAACCGTCGGCGTTATAAAGGGCTAAAAAATATTGGTAATGGTTGCTATCGGGGTTTGTGGTGACAGCGCCGGTGATCATAAACCGGCCATCATCCAGAGTAATTCCTTTCAACGGCCCTGCTGGTCCTGCATTTTCCAGCATAATGGTATGTTCCCAGATCAAGGAACCGTTGGAGTCCAGTCGGGTAGTCAATTCAAGCCAGCCTAAAGAATCCGTAAATATTGACCCGGCTCCAAACACACTTCCCAAAGAATCTGTTTGAATACAAGATAATCTTGCATAGGATTGATTGGGGCTTGGTGGTATTATTACCGGCTTGTTGTACTGCCATGCCGTTTCCCCATTACACTTGAACTTGGTGATCTTGTATTCCCCGTAATAATCCCCCACGTACAGGTTGCCGTCGGCGCCCGTGGTGAAATGGTGCTGAAAATCATCGCTGTACGCCTCCGTGGCATGTCCTTCGAGGGTATTGCCTTCCAGGTCTAATTGCCAGCAGAAAAACCCCGTTCCTTCTGCGTTCCCCCAATGCCCCCACACGATCAGGCGTCCGTCTTTGACGATGGCGTCGCGGGTGGTATAGTTGTTTGTGCCCGCATCGTAGGTAGCGGTCCACACGATGCTGCCGTCGGGGCGAAGGCGGGTGACTAACATGCCCGAGTTGCTGGCCGGCACGTCGACGAACGAACCGACGACCAGCAGGTCCTGATCGGGCAATACGATCAATTTGGACAAAAACTTGCCCACGGCCGTGGTGTCCTGATAGGCGTAACTCCACTGTTTTTCACCGTCGGCGTCGTATTTAATGACGATGTGCTGCGAGGTGCCCAACACGAGACTGTAAGAATTCCCTCCCACGTAAATCGAACCTTCGTTATCGGTGGCCGCAGAATAGATCAGGTCACTACCGGGGGCCTGGTGTATTTGTTTCCATAAAAAGTTGCCGTTCTGATCGTGTTTGCTCACGTAGAATCCAAGGCCGGGGCCGGGTTGGTAGGCATCTGTGCATATAAAAATATGATGGGCCGTATCTTGTACTAGATATGGCAGATGTAAATTTCCTGACCCAGTGGTATTCTCCATACTGGTCCAAACGGGTTGGATGATATTTTGGGCGTAAGACGTGACCGCTAACGCGGGGATGAAATATAAAACAGTAAAAAATCTCATGATTGGAAAAAATAAATCGAGGCTGCTTTATCATCTGGGGGGCAATAGTGATAAAGCAGCCTCTCTGACCAAGAATAATTAATATTTCGATAATTGAACTGCGCTCGTCTGGGTGGTGCTGGTCAGGCTTACGCGGTAGATGCCGGGCGCCATTTCGTGGGGCAGATGAATATCCCAGTAATTTTGACCGGCCAGAAGAACCGTTTTGCGCTCAAAAACCACTTTTCCGGTCATATCTGTTACCGTCAAAAGGCCATCTTCTTCCGGCGAAGTATTCAGAAATACAACCGTGACATAATTATTGAAAGGATTCGGGTATGCCGTTAAACGGACCAGGTTGTTCGGTGCGGTTTGCTCTTTGGTCCGTTCTTTTGGCGTTTCAACAGTTACCGTCAGGCTTGCCCCGTTTTCACCCGTTTGCCAAATTTGATTTTTCAGTATCGAGTTATCCAATTTGAGTATGGCGCCCAGATCCGGAATGGCTTGCTGTGCTTTCACGACGATCGTAAAAATCTCGCTGTTGGCCGGCAAACTCAGCGCGCCGCCCGAGGGGTCGAACCACAGGGTAGCCGCTGCATCGGGGTCGATAGTGCCGATACCGAAACTTTCGGCGGCCGCGTAACCGGGCAGGGAAGCGGTCGTAGCATCGAGCACTTCCAGTTTGTCGGCCGGCAAACGGATGCCCAGTTGGAAGGCCTCGACGTTGTTAAAGCCATTGACCCTGAATACCAGCGCCGCTTCCTGATTTTGGGTCAATGAAACGCTGGGGACAGTCAGGTTCGGCTTGGCGCCGGCGTCTTCGAGTGATTCATTTTCATTGGGGCAAGCAGCATCGGTCAACCAGGAATCGTTGACGTCGCCAATTTTGATGGCGTCCCACCCCCTTTTATTAGCCGGAAGGTTGGCGGCCGAATATTCCCAGCCCTGCTCGAGATAAGCGGCGCCGATCATCTGATTGCCCCCGTTTATATTGAATGGATTGGCGTTGAAACTGGCCGTGTAGTCCTGGGGGATAAATTCCGGGATAAACCTCCAGGGTTGTTCCTGCATGGGCAATTCCTCGTAAATACCCAGAAGCAGTTTGCGCAATTCGAGGATGTCGAAAGTGGTCACCGAATTGCTTTTGTTGGCATCGGAGGCGATGATCTTGTAGCCGGAGTTAAAAGGGTCGATGCCTAAGATATGCTTGTTGATAAGGGCCAGATCGAAGGTCGACAGTCCGCGCCGCCACTCGCAGGGCGTATGGCCATAGTGCTGTTTAAGCGGGTCGCCCGCGTTTTTGAGCGTGCTTTTTTTGCCGTTGTGGTAGGCCCAGGTTTTTACCAGGTCGGAGTGAAAGGTGCCGCTGAATTTGCCCGCGGGGCTCGAAGTCACGTTGCAAACACGCGCGTCGTTGGAATGCCTGACGCGAAGCGTTGTGTTTTGAAGGCCGGTCGAGCTGCCGCCCAGTTCAACCGCGTCGGTAAAATTGCCGCATTGTGTGAGCGCGTAACTGGGCGAATTATACGTATCGTAAAAATACGGGATGATGTTCAACTGGCCGGGAGAGAATTGGTTCAGGCAATCTGCCCGCCAGTAGGACATGTAATTGCGCCCCAGCGTACCAGTACTGCCGGGAGGCAGGGGATGCAAAGGGTCGTTGTTGTAATTCCGGTACAGGAGCAAATTCGCGTCGATTTCACAGGTAACGGGCGACTGCGCTGAAATAAAACAACCGGGAGATATGCCGCCCGGGCCCGAACTGAAAGTACTGCAATCGGCCGGGGTATCTTGCAAGGCATCGCCTGCAAATCCATAATTGACTTCTTGAAATGGCTTAGTTGAATTAGGGGCTTCGTCAATACGAATCGCCAATTCCCTTCCCAACCAGTTGGGGGCAATTTGTCCGTTGGATAACAAAACCGGGTAGGGGTGGTCTTGCTGATTCGTGCTTACAGGAGTGATATAAGCGAAATTGGGATTGAAGGTGTG
>JADZFP010000082.1 GCA_020849825.1 Saprospiraceae bacterium | reverse complement strand
GTGGTGTTTCCCAAGGGTGTGCTCGAAGCCGCGCCGCAGTTCCACGTCGTCGTGTCGAAAGTCGCCGACGCAGAGCAATCGGCCCGTTTCCAGGCCGCGCTGGTGCAGCGTTTCCCCAACGTATCGGCCATCGACCTCACACAGATACTCAAGTCGGTAGACGAGGTGTTGAAAAAAGTCTCGTTTGTGATTCGGTTCATGGCCCTGTTCAGCATCCTGACGGGTTTGCTGGTGCTGCTCAGTTCGATTTACCAGGGCAAATACGCCCGCATCCGCGAAAGCGTGCTGCTGCGCACCCTTGGCGCCAGTCGCCGGCAGATTCTGCGCATCAACGCCATCGAATACTTCCTGCTGGGCGCCCTGGCCTGTCTGGCCGGCGTGGGCCTCTCCGTGGCCGGCGCCTGGGCACTGGCGACATTTGCCTTCAAAATCCCCTTCACGCCCGACTGGTGGCCCTTGCTTGGTATTTTTGTGCTGATCACGGCGCTCACGGTCATCATCGGGTTGCTGAACAGCCGGGAGGTGGTGCGGAAGCCGCCGCTGGAGGTGTTGCGGGAGGAGGTTTAGGGGTGAATTGGTGAATTGGTGAGGGGGGAGAGGGCTATTCCTGAGCGGTAATTGGCGTTTGCCTGTATCTTGGCAGCCATAAATACCCATTCCATGTCCGAAACCAACTGTAAAAACTGCGCTGCCCCGCTCTCGTCGGAGCACGCGTTTTGTCCGCAATGCGGGCAGAATACCTATGTTCACCGCCTCGACATGGGGCATATTTTGCATGAGTTGATCCACGTCGTCACGCATGCCGACAAGGGTATTTTCCATCTGACAAAGGAGATGGCCCTGCGCCCCGGTCTGGTGGCCAAAGCGTACGTGGCCGGCAGCCGTAAAAAGTACTTCAACCCGTTCAGTTATTTTGTGCTGACGGTGGCGGTGTCGGCTTTCCTGACGGCCAAATTCCATCTGCTGCAATCGGACACGACGCACGCCAACCCCGTGTCGGCGCTCATCGGCAAAAACATCAACCTCGTTTTTTTCGTGGCGGCGCCGGTGAGCGCTTTGTTTACCTGGGCGCTTTTTTGGCGCAGCCGTTACAACTACGCCGAAAACCTGACCCTTCACGCCTTTCTCGGCGGCTTTCGGGTCATGTTTTTTATGCTGATTTTCACGCCGCTGATCGTGTTTTTCCGGCCCTATTATTTTTCCATGCTCACCGTTTACCTGGTCCTGTGGGCCGCTTTTACGACCTGGGCCAACTACCAGTTTTTCGGCGGCCGGCTCTGGCTCGTGGCCCTGAAAACACTGTTGTCGCTGATGCTGACGCAGGTGGTGATTACGTTCGGGATTATCTTGTTTGTGCGGTTTTTTATGTAAAAAACAGGGCAGGTTTTGCCTGTGCGGATATTTTGTTTCCCGCAGATTGGCGCAGATTGTTCCGCAGATTTGGACCTGCTTTACTATCCGTGTAATCTGCCCTTTAATTGCGACAATCTGCGGGACATAAAAATGTCGGTGAGTGTGGCCCGAACCCCTTATTTTGCGCAAAAAAATTCCCCGCCTGATGACGCCCCGCTACCTGACCCTCACCGTCAGCCCCGAAGCGCAATTGCTCGAACGCACGGCCTTGCGCGACAAGCTGCTTGCCCTCCTGCAATCGGCCGAATCCCGCTGGATCGTGGTGCATGGCGAGAGCGGAATCGGGAAAAGCACGCTGGCCAACGCCTGTTTTCACGAGGCCGACAAACGCGACCTGTTCGGGCAGTTCGGCTGGGTGACGTTTACGACCAACCTGCCCAAATCCATCGTCAAAGCCGTCATCAACTGGGAACCCAAAGGCCATTTGCCCAAAAACGAGGCTTTTTACGAGCAGGCCGCGCGCGAAGAGGTGTTGCAACTGCGCAACTACGACACCCCTCAACTCATCATCCTCGACGGCGTGCCCGACGAGGCGGCGATGCTCGATTACCTCGATCTCATCGAAATCCGCAAGGCGCGTGTGCTGATCACCACGCGACAGCCGTTCCGCGACCCGCGTTTTCTCAACTTCCGCATCCCGCCGCTCGAAGACGGCGATGTCTTGCATTTTTTCAACAAAGCCGGTCTGAAAACCGGCTGGCTTGGCGCCGGCGAACTCGACATCCTGCGCGGCAATGCCTGGCTGATGCGCCTGCTGGTGGCCCAAACGCCCCATTTTGCCGAAAAAACCGCCAAAGATTTCCTGCGCCGCGTATTCGACCACGCGCAGAGCCGCGCCGAGGGGACCGACAAGGTGCTTGCCGTGGCGCAAGGACTTTTCGAAGCCCGCCCGCCCGAGGCCGCGGCCTGCTGGGCACTGCTGCAATTCGCCGCCCTGCCCCCCGGCCGCTACGACCTGGAGACCATGATCTCCTACCTCTCCCAGCCCATACCGAAAGCCCCCGGCGCCGATGACGCGCCCGATGAAACCAATAACACTTCAGACGAGGCCGACAACACGCCTCCCGATCTCCCCGACGACCTCGATCTCGCCGACTTCGCCGGTTGCCGGCTTTTTGCGCAGGAATGGCGCGGCGGCGAAAGCGATGCTTCGGGGCTCCTTTCGGAACACATCGCACAGCTCGTGCAGGACGGCTGGCTGAGCGAGCAGGAGGGCGAGTACGGTCTGCACGACAACACGATCCGGTTATTGCAGGCTCGCGGACTGAACCTCTCGGCCTGGTTCCCGGAGTTGTGCAACTGCTTCTCCATCAACTATTTCACCGAACAGCACAAGCACCTGAAAGACAACCTCCTGTACGAAAGCCACCTGTTGTCCTGGCTCGATTTTGTGGTGGCGGACGCCTCCGACGGGTACCTGGGCGTTTTAGCGAAGCTGACCTCCTTGTACAAGGATATGGTAGATTACCCGCTGGAACTGGCCTGCCGTTTGAAGTATCTGGGGCTGATTGAACGGGTGAAAGGATCACGGGAGGTGATTAACTGTAAAGGGGAAGTATCAGAAACTTACAGGCGGCTAGGGAGACCTCATGAGGCAAAAGCAATGGCGGAAGCAGCCCTGTCGGAAGCATATTCCAAAGAACATTCTTTGATTGGTTATTGTCAAAATCAATTGGGGCTGGCATGCCTTGATCTGGGGGAATACGAACGTGCGCGGGACTTGCTGGCTACCGCCTTAGCCTCGGATTTGAAAAATTTTGGCCCCGATCATCCCACCGTTGCCATGAGCCAATCCAATTTGGCCAACGTGTATCACACCCTTGGTCACTACGACCGTGCGCGGGACTTGCTGGAGGCCGCCTTAGCCTCGGATTTGAAAAATTTTGGCCCCGATCATCCCAACGTTGCCCTTCGCCAATCCAATTTGGCCAACGTGTATGACTCCCTGGGTCAGTACGACCGTGCGCAGGACTTGCAGGAGGCCGCCTTGGCCTCGGCAGTGAAAAATTTTGGCCCCGATCATCCCAACGTTGCCGTGAGCCAATCCAATTTGGCCAACGTGTATCCAAACCTGGGTCAGTACGACCGTGCCCGGGACTTGCTGGAGGCCGCCTTAGCCTCGGATTTGAAAAATTTTGGCCCCGATCATCCCAACGTTGCC
>JADZFP010000081.1 GCA_020849825.1 Saprospiraceae bacterium | reverse complement strand
TTTCCCAAATGCCCGGCCGACTGCAATCCCGTGGCGCCGACGCCTTGCCTCTCGGTGATCGGTCAGGACATCGTTTGCTACACTGTAGTCAAAGCTGACGCGCAAACCCTCGAACTGTCGATGATCGGCGGGCGCGGCAATACACTGGCATTTAAACGGCGTTAGAACGTGATCTTTCGTGTAGCCACTATCGACGATATCCCCGGGATACAGGTCGTGCGCAATGCCGTTCGGGAAAACCGCCTGTCGGATCCCGGCCTGGTGACCGATGCCGATTGCGCCGACTTTATCACCCGCCGCGGCAGGGGCTGGGTTTGCGTCGTGGAAGATGTGGTGGCAGGTTTTGCTATTGCAGATATGCAGGAGCACAACATTTGGGCCCTGTTCGTACACCCCGACTACGAATCCACCGGCATCGGCAAACAGCTGCACCGGATGATGCTCGACTGGTATTTTTCCCAAACAGACAAGCCGGTTTGGCTAGGAACTGCGCCCGGTACCCGCGCCGAGGAATTTTACATGCGGCAGGGATGGCAGCGCGCCGGCATGGTCAACAAAGGGGAGGTAAAATTTGAAATGCACCGCGAAAACTGGCCCCACCAATAAACCCTATCAATCTTATCAACCCTTCAAACAACAGGAGCCTTTCCGCACGCGGAAAGACTCCTGATTTGTTTTCATAGATGTGTGTTATTCGATCGGGTCGGGTCAGAGGGTCGCTCGGAAGGCGCCGGCTGCGTCGGTTTTGACAAAAGCGACGGGAGCCTGATCGCCTACCTGGAGGGTGTAAGTGCCGTTGGGCAAATCGCTTACATCGAGCGCCCAGTCGGCGGTTTTGGAGGTAAAGTTTTTTTCCTTGACGACGCGGTTGGCGGCATCGATCACTTGCACGGCCAGGCTTTTGACCGGCAGTTCGTCGGTGATGAGCAGGACGCGTTTTTGGGTGATGACCACTTCCACTTCGGTTTGCGGGAAGAAGGTGGCGGTATGGGCAAGCGCTGCTGTGGAGAGCGTCAGAGAAAGCAAAAGAGAGAAGATCGTTTTCATATTGTTGATAAATGAATTGTCACTAAAAAATGATGAACCAATAGACAGACATTGAACGCCGGAGGTTGCAGGAAAATTCCGGAAAAGTTTGAATTGCAGTTTATTCCCGATTTTGGGCGCAAATTTCCCGACCAACAACATTTACTGCCATGTCAAAAACTCGCCTGCTGCTCCTGATTTTTTGTACCCTGGCCGCTTTTGCCGGGGCGCAAAACGCCGATTCGCTTTTTCTCCACCAGAATTATTACAAAAGGGAAGTCATGATCCCGATGCGCGACGGCGTGCAGTTGTTTACCTCTATTTACCTGCCCAAAGACCAGACGCGCCAATACCCCATCATGTTACGCCGCACGCCGTATTCCTGCGCGCCGTACGGGGCCGGCGTTTTCTCCGACCGCATCCAGAACATGGCGATGGTGCGCGCGGGGTATATTTTTGTGTTTCAGGACGTACGCGGGCGCTACATGAGCGAGGGCGTTTTTGAAGACGTCCGGCCGCACAATCCGCAAAAAAAGACCGCCAAAGACGTCGACGAAGCCAGCGACACTTACGATACGGTCGACTGGCTGGTCAAAAACCTGCCCAACAACAACGGCCGCGTGGGCGTGTGGGGCATTTCGTATCCGGGTTTTTACGCCACTATGGCCATCCTGGCCAACCACCCGGCCATCAAGGCCGTATCGCCCCAGGCGCCGGTGACCGACTGGTTTATCGGCGACGATTTTCACCACAACGGGGCGTTCATGCTGATGGATGCCTTTTCGTTTTATTCCGGCTTCGGCAAACCCCGTCCCGAACCCACGATGCAGGGTTCGCCGGGTTTTTCCGACTGGAAAACGCCCGACAACTACGACTTTTACCTGCGGGCCGGCGCTTTGCGCAATTTCAGCGAAAAACTGGGCATGAAAAACATCCCGTTCTGGAACGACCTGATGGCGCACCCCGACTACGACGCCTGGTGGCAGGCGCGCAACCCTCGGCCGCACCTGAAAAACATCCGGCCGGCCGTGCTCACCGTGGGCGGCTTGTTCGATGCCGAAGACTGCTGGGGCGCCTGGAACCTGTACAAAGCCATCGAAGGGCAAAACCCGGCAGCCGCCAGCAACCGCATCGTAATGGGCCCCTGGGTGCACGGCGGCTGGGCGCGAACGGGCGGCGAACGCCTGGGCAACGTGGTGTTCGGCCAAAAAACATCGCCTTATTACCAGGAAAACATCGAACTGCCCTTTTTTGAATACTACCTCAAAGACAAAGGCTCGCTCGCCCTGCCCGAAGCCAGCATTTTCCTCACGGGCGCCAACCGCTGGGAACAATACACCCAATGGCCCCCTCAAAACGCCAGGCCGACCCGGTATTTTTTCCAGCCGGACCGAGGCCTCGGCAACCGCCCGCCGCAAGCGGGCAACAACTATCACGAATACGTCAGCGATCCGGCGCACCCCGTGCCGTACACCGAAGACGTACACCTGAACCGCACCCGCGAATACATGTGCGACGATCAGCGCTTCGCCGCCCGCCGCCCCGACGTCGTGACGTTCACCACTGCGCCGCTCAGCGAGGCGACGACAGTGACCGGTCCCATCATCGCCGACCTCTGGGTGAGCACTACGGGCACCGACGCCGATTTTGTGGTCAAACTGATCGACGTATATCCCGATACGATGCGCGGCCGGGAAAACGGCGTGCCCCTGGGCGGCTACCAGATGCTGGTGCGCGGCGAAATCTTCCGGGGGCGCTACCGCAACAGTTTTGAAAAACCCGAAGCGTTCACGCCCAACACGCCGACCCAGGTCAAATTCGAACTGCCCGACGTCGCCCATACCTTCCTGCCCGGCCACCGGATCATGATCCAGGTGCAAAGCAGCTGGTTCCCGCTGGCCGATCGCAACCCGCAACAGTTTGTCGACATTTATCAGGCCCGCGACGAGGATTTTATCAAAGCCATGCACCGGATCTATTGCACGCCGGAACACCCTTCGTCGGTCATTTTAATGATGAAATAGATGTTGGGAGTTGGGTTTTGGGAGTTGGGTTTTGGCAAAAAGGGTCATTTCTGCTCTCGAGTCATGCTTAATATTCAGGGATTGTTCCTTGAACACACGGAAAATGACGTGCTGGGTATTTGGTGTTGGGTTTTGGCGAAAAGGTACATTTCTGCTCTCGGGGTATACATGATGCACGTTTTAGTCAACAATGTACCGCTCGCGCGAGGCTTTGCCTCGTGACAACTCCCGAGAGCAGAAATGTACCTTTTCGCCAAAACCTAAAACCCAATACCCAAAACCCCACAACTCGCCGCTCGCGCGAGGCTTTGCCTCGTGACAACTCCCGAGAGCAGAAATGCACCTTTTACCCAAAACCCAACACCAACGCTCGCGCGAGGCTTTGCCTCGTCACAATCCCCGAGAGCAGAAATGCACCTTTTACCCAAAACCCAACACCTAAAACCTAAAACCCAACACCCGTCCAAATTATGAAACACCTCCTACTCCTCCTCACACTGGCGTGCTTGTCGCCCCTGATGGTTTCGGCCCAGCCCCGTCCGGAGCACGATCTTGTTTTTGAAAATGTACCCGGTCGCTGGGACGAAGGCCTGCCCATGGGCAATGGCCTGATGGGGTGTCTCGTCTGGCAGCGCGAAGGCCGGCTGCGCCTCTCGCTTGACCGCGCCGATCTCTGGGACCTTCGGCCCATGGCCGGGCTCGACCGGCCCGAATTCCGGTATGCCTGGGTAGCCGAGAAAGTGAAGCAAAACGACTACGGCCTCGTGCAGCGTTATTTCGACTCGCCCTATGAAAGCGAACCCGGACCGACCAAACTCCCCGGCGCCGCGCTTGAATTTTCCAATCCCTACCCCTTATCGGTTTCCTGTCGACTCGATTTGTCGGGTGGACTGACGACCTTGAGCAGGAAAAACAACCCGGTTTTTGAAACCTTCGTACATGCCGACCGGCGCGAGGGTTGGTTCAGGGTAAAAAGCAGCGAGAACGCCGCCCCTCAACTGGTCCCGCCGGCCTACTCGGGCGACGCCAAGGCGGCTCCCGGCGGCTCCGTGGAGGGCGACGACCTGGTTCGGCTCGGATACCGGCAGGGCGAAGTAAAGTCGCAGGGCCCGAATTTGCTGGTCTATCGCCAGATCTGTTACGGCGGATTTTCGTACGAAGTGGCATTGGCCTGGCAGGAAAAAGACGGCTGGATCGAAGGCGTGTGGAGTATTTCCAGCCATTTTGCCCAAAAACCCAATATTCCGACCGCTCATGAAATCGTGCAGGACGCCCTGCCGCGCGGGTTTGCCCGCTCCCTCGAAGAAAGCCGCAAATGGTGGACCGGTTATTGGGGCAAATCGGCGCTACGGCTGCCCGATTCGCTGATCGAAAGGCAGTATTACCGCGACATGTACAAGTTTGGTTGTGTCGCCCGCGAAGATGCGCCGATGATCAGTCTGCAAGCCATCTGGACCGTCGACAACGGCCGGCTGCCGCCCTGGAAAGGCGACCTCCACCACGACCTCAACACCCAGATGAGTTACTGGCCCGCCTACACAGCCAACCATCTTGATGAGGCCAGCGCTTACTGGCGGCATCTGGAAAGCAACGAACTGGCGCACCTCGACTATACCCGCCGGTATTTCGGCACCACGGGGCTGAACGTGCCCGGCGTCGAGACCCTGACCGGCGAGCCCATGGGCGGCTGGATCCAATACGCCTGTTCGCCCACGACCTCGGCCTGGCTGGCGCAGCATTTTTACTGGCAATGGCGCTATTCGGCCGATCGCCGCTTTCTGCGTTTTCACGCCTGGCCCTGGCTGAAAGGCACTGCCACCCACCTCGAACAACTGACTTTTATCGATCAAAAAGGCGATCGGGTTTTGCCCCTGTCGTCGTCGCCGGAGATACACGACAACACTCAGCAAGCCTGGTGGCCCAACACCCTGACCAATTACGATCTGGCGCTTTGCCTGTTTGTTTTTCAAAAAACAGCCGAGCTGGCCGACGAAATGAAGTTGCCGAAAGAGGCCAAACACTGGCGCCGCCGGGCAGCCGAATTGCCGCCGCTGGCCGTGGAAGCCGACGGCGCCCTGATGATCGCCCCCGACCTGCCTTATCGCCACAGCCACCGGCATTTTTCGCACCTGATGGCGATCCATCCCCTGGGTTTGATCGACTGGTCGGAAGACAACACCGCGCAGCGAGTAATCGACGCCACCCTGGCCCAGCTCGACTCGGCCGGCACCAGCCAATGGACCGGCTATTCCTTTGCCTGGCTGGCCAACCTGCGCGCCCGAAACCGCGACGGCGAGGGCGCGCGCGAAGCCCTGCGCATATTTGCAGAAGCCTTCGTGTCGGTCAATTCGTTTCACCTCAACGGCGACCAGACCGCAAAAGGATATTCCTATTTTCACTACCGGCCCGTCACGCTGGAAGGCAATTTCGCCTTTGCGGCGGGCGTGCAGGAAATGTTGCTGCAAAGCCGGAAGGGCCAAATCGAGGTTTTCCCGGCCGTACCCGCCGACTGGCAGGACGTATCGTTCGAGCACCTGCGGGCCGACGGGGCGATTTTGGTCAGCGCCGTACGGGCCGGCGGGCGCCTGCGCGAATTGCAACTCGAAGCGGAAAAAAATACGGGCTGGGTGTATGTGACGGGCGATTTTTCGGGTTCAAAAACCGAAACCCAGCGTTTCAGCCTGAGCAAGGCCGAACTGGGTAAATACGACGCCAAACGCCACGCCTGGGCCGTTCGGCTAAAAGCCGGCGGCCGGATCAGTTACGTGTTGAAATAGATTTATCTTTGAATCGGGTGAGGTGAAAGAAGCAGGCCGGAAACCTGACTTTTGTCAAAACTTGTCCGGGAATTCCGCCCCGGAAACCTGACTTTTGAAGCGTAAAGCCGCTATTACATCAACGAATAAAACCATACTGGCTATGAAAAGTCGTCCCTTTTTCTTTGCAATGGCGCTGGGAATGATGCTCCTGAGCGCCCGGCCGGCACTGGCCCTCGATGCCGGCGTATCCTTTGCCACTTATGCCACGCCCGAAAAACCCTACATCGAGATCAATATCGAAATTGCCGCCGCCACTGTGACGTTCAAACCCATCGACAGCCTGTCGCTGCAGGCCGGCGTCGATGTGCTGATTCTGATCAAATCGGGCGAAACGGTTGTGACCTACGAAAAATACCGCATGAGCAGTCCGCCCGTGCCTTTTCCCAAAGAACTGCTCGACGTCAAGCGCCTGTTCGTGCCCAATGGCAACTATCAGTTGGAGATCAGTTTTCAGGACATCTACGACCCCAACAACCAGGATCAGTTCACGGCGCCCCTTGAAGTAAATGTGACGGATGCCGCCGTTCATTTGTCCGGCATTCAGCTGCTGCGCAGTTTCCGGCCCGACGAATCGGAGGGGCCTTTTAATAAAAACGGTTATTTCCTCGAACCCCTCCCTTTCTCTTTTTACGACCGCGGCTCGACCAAACTGGCGTTTTACGCCGAAATTTACCATTCCGACAAAACCATTGCCGCCGGCGGCAGCTACCTCGTCCGCTATTTTATCGAAAAAGAAAAAGGCAATGGTGTGACGGCCCTGATCTCCATCGGCAACCAACGCAAGGCGCCCTCCCCGATCGATGCCGTGCTGGTACAAATGGACATCAAAAACCTGCCGAGCGGAAACTATTCCCTGACGGTCGAGCTGCGCAATGCGACCAACGAACTGCTGACGTCGCGCAAGGTGAGTTTCCAGCGCAGCAACCCTTTTCTGACGATCGAAGAAACCGAGCTGACCGACGACCTGGTGTCGAAGCAGTTTGTGCAGGATTTGTCGGAGGAAAATCTGCGTTACAGCCTCAAAGCCATTTCGCCGACGCTGGAAGGCGACGACAACGAGACGGTCAAAAACCTGCTTCTGGGCGGCGACATGAAAAGTATGCGCTACTTCCTGTTCCGCCATTTTATGCGCCGCGACCCGAACAATCCGGAGCAGTCGTTCCGCGAATACATGGAAGTGGCAGGGCAGGTTGACCAAAAATTCAACACGGGCTTCGGGCGCGGGTTTGAGACGGCCCGGGGGGTGATTTACCTGCGCTACGGCCGGCCCGACGATTTGATACACGTTGAAGATGACCCCAGCGCGCCGCCTTATGAGATATGGGTGTATTACAATTTCCCGAAAACCAATCAGAAAAACGTCAAGTTTCTGTTCTACAACCCGACGCTGGCCGGCGAAGATTTCATCTTGCTGCACTCTACCGCAAGGGGCGAAATCAACAACCCGCGCTGGGAACGCGAATTGTACAAGCGCAATGCCGGCGAGCAGTTTCAGGGCGACAACTACCACGATGCGACGGAAATGCAACGCAACGTGGGCCGCAATGCCCGGACCTATTTTGAGGATTTCTGAGGTTAGTCTTTATCCTCTTCCCGCTCCTCGCGCGCTTCTTCCCGCGCCTCGATGTACGATTGCCAGATCGACTGGTAGTCGTAGGAGATGTAAATTTCCGTATCGAAAGC
Source organism: Saprospiraceae bacterium (assembly GCA_020849825.1). GTDB lineage: Bacteria > Bacteroidota > Bacteroidia > Chitinophagales > Saprospiraceae > M3007. Next base: position 6,441 of record JADZFP010000081.1, on the reverse strand, counting down.
GCCCCATGCGCCATTTTCGATGGCCAGGTTGAGCCGTCGGATGGAGCCGGCCGGAAGTTGAAGTACGATGATGTGGCCGAGGCCCACGGCCAGCGTCCAGGAAACGACGCGGGCGTCTTTGGGCGGAAACTGATCCCAGAAGCCCTGCGCCTCGAGGATACGCCGAATTTCCATCAGGTTTTTGTCTTGCTGGTGTTTCAGAATGATGGTGACCATCACACTATCGGTCTCTTTGGGCGCCGGCGCGGCCATGGACGGACCGGAGGAGTTTTGGATGGGTTGGCCGGCGGGATTTTTTTCTTTGGGCTGCTGCGCCTGCAGAACGAGGCCGAGGCACAGGAAAACGAGGGTGGAGAACAACGATTTTGTCGACATTTTTCAGAATTCGGGTGGCGAAAATATGAAAGATGGAAAGGGCCGGCAAAAATAGTGCGCTGATCTGCTTTTGGCTTCTATTTTTGCCGGCAGCACCATTGCTTTTTCATCAAACGTCTGACCAACGCTCATGTTTTCAAAACATCCCTCGGGTTTGCCCTTCCTTTTTTTCACCGAAATGTGGGAACGCTTCGGTTATTACCTCATGATCGGCATTTTTATGCTGTACATGACCGATGCGCAAAGAGGGGGCCTGGCCTTCGACCGCGGCGATGCTTCCGACATTTTCGGCACCTTCATCGCACTGGTGTACCTGACGCCGTTCATCGGGGGCCTACTGGCCGATAAAGTGCTGGGCTATCGCCGCTCCATCATTCTCGGCGGCATACTGATGGGCATCGGTTATCTGATGCTCGCCATCCCGAACAACCTCACCACCTTTTACCTTTCCCTGGGTATTATGATCCTGGGCAACGGTTTTTTCAAACCCAATATCTCCGTTTTGCTCGGCAACCTCTACAACGAGGAGCAGTACAAAACGATGAAAGACACCGGGTACAACATCTTCTACATGGGGATCAATATCGGGGCTTTCATTTGCAATTTCTTCGCCGCCTGGCTGCGCTGGAACGTGGGTTGGGGCGCCGCCTTTGCCGCCGCGGGTATCGGTATGTTTCTCGGCGTGGGCGTTTTCCTGATCGGTATGCGGCACTACCGCCATGCCGACGTGCGCAAACCCGCCGTGGCAGGCGAGGCGGGCGTGGGCGTCCTGTTGTCGTCGGTACTGCTGCCGGCCATCGTGACGGGTTTTGCCGGCTGGATGATTCCCGACAACATTTTCGGCTCCAACTCCACCGACGCCTTTATTTTCGGTAGCCTCCCGGTGATCGCTTTTTACCTCTGGACGCTCCGGAAGGCACAACCCGAAGACAAGCCGCGCATCAAATCGCTGCTGGCGATTTACGGCGTGGTGATCGTGTTCTGGGCGGTTTTTAAGCAGAACGGCACCGCGCTCACGACCTGGGCGGAGTTTTACACCGATCGCAGCATGCCGGCCGTCGTGGAACCCATGGCTTCCGGGCTGCGGCTCGTGCAGGAGGTCAAAAACGACACGGCCCTGGTGCCCAAATACGACCACCAGTTTCGCACCAGCCGCGATGCGGAAGGGAAAATTATCAAAGAGCCCAATGTCGATCCCTATTTCATCAATATTCCGGCGGCCGAGCGCCCTCCCAAGGGCGAAAGCCTGTCGCTGGTATCAACCGAATTGTACCAATCGGTCAATCCTTTTTTTGTCATCGCTTTTACCCCTTTGCTGATTCTTTTCTTCGCCTGGCTGCGCAAAAGGGGCAAAGAACCCACCACACCGGCCAAAATCGGCTGGGGTCTGGTGATCTCTGCCCTGTCGACACTCGTCACCATCGCCGCCGTATACGCCTGCCACAATGGCGCCGTCAAAGCCTCGGCCTGGTGGCTCATTGCCACCTACGCCGTCATTACCGTGGGCGAACTGTGCCTCAGCCCTATGGGGCTCTCGATGGTATCGAAAATGGCGCCCCGCCACATCACCGGCCTGATGATGGGCGGCTGGCAACTGGCCACCTCACTGGGCAACAAACTCAGCGGCGTACTGGCCACCATGTGGGACCGCTACGACGACAAGGCCAATTTCTTCTGGGTAAATTTCGTCCTGCTCGCCATCGCCTCCCTGGCCCTATTCGCCATGCTGCGCTGGCTCAACCGCCTGTTCCGCGAACAAGGACTTAGTTAGTGATGAGTGATGAATCGAATCCTCGAATCTTCAAATCTTCGAATCCTCAAATAATTTAAAATTCAGTTCTCATGGCATCGAAAATCAAATCCACTAAAAAGAATGTTTTTGCCAAACAGGATCGTGAAGACAACAAAAAATTCATGATCATCGTGGCAGTAGCTACCATCGCTCTTATGCTTATGCTTTATTTTATTTTTGCATAAGGATAACATGGGGTAGTTAGGGTTGATGAAGTGGAAAAGGTTGATGAGGTTGATAAGGGTTTATAAGGTTTATAAAAGGTTGATAAGGGTGATATGAGAGCGTCCACTCTCCTTTTTATAAACCCTTATAAACCTCATCAACCCTTATCAACCTTTTATCAACCTCATCAACCCTCCTTCATGATAACCGGTTTTTATAATCCCGGTATCCGAATCTTTTAACGATTTCGAGCCGGTCGTCTTCGTGCCAGATGGCGATAGACGGGTGCGTCACGCCATTAAAGGTGGTGGTTTTGACCATGGTGTAGTGGATCATGTCTTCGAAGACGAGTTTTTGCCCCGTTTTTAGCGGTTTATCAAAGCCGTATTCGGTCATAAAGTCGCCGCTCAGGCAACTTACGCCGCCGAGGCGGTAGCGGTATCGCCCTTCGGAGGGATCGAGGTGCGCGTTGCGGATGCGAGGGCGATAGGGCATTTCGAGGGTATCGGGCATGTGGGCGGTAAACGACACGTCGAGAATGGCTGTTTTGATGCCTTTGTTTTCGACGATATCGAGTACGGTTGCCACCAGAACGCCGGTATCCCAGGCAAAGGCACTGCCGGGTTCGAGGATTACGTGCAGGTGGGGGTGTCGCTCGCGGAACGCCCGCAGCACGCGGATAAGGTGCTCCACGTCGTAGCCTTCACGGGTCATGAGGGGGCCGCCGCCGAAATTGACCCATTTCAGTTGCGGGAAAAAGCGACCGAAGCGCTGCTCGAAGTTTTCCAGCACCTTTTCGAGGTCATAACTCGTCGATTCGCAGAGCACGTGAAAATGAAGTCCTTCGATGCCCTCCGGCAATTTTCCTTTGAGGTTTTCGACCACCTCGCCCAGCCGCGACCCCGCCGAGGCCGGGTTGTACAGGGCGGTTTCGACGGGCGACCATTCCGGATTGACGCGCAAGCCGGGGCTGACGTGCTCCGGGAAACGCTCCAGCCGTTTTTTAAAACGCCGGTATTGCGACAGGGAGTTGAAGGTGATATGGCTCGAAATTTTGAGAATCTGGTTGAATTCGCGCGGCAAATATGCCACGGAATAGGTGTGCGCCTCGGTTTTCATTTCCTCGTAGCACAAACGCGCCTCGCTCAGCGAGGAAGCTGTGGCGCCGTTCACATACTGGCGCACCAGCGGGAATGCGCTCCACATGGCAAAGCCTTTGAACGCAAGAATGATCTGCACGCCGGCTTCGCGCTGTACGCGGCTGATCAGTTCCAGGTTGCGGCGCAGTGCCGCCTCGTCGAGCACAAAACAGGGGGAAGGGATTTTGGAAATATCCATTGGTCGATACGGTCAAATTTTAGGAGGGTGAAGTTCCGGGGGAATTCCGGTTTGGGCGTAATTTTTTTGTAAAGAGCATGGTTGGGATTTTCTCACCGGGTCAAAAACGGTTCTTTTTCCGCCATTTTTCACCTTTTTTCAGTCACGTAGCCCCGGCTATGCTCCTTCAAAAACGCGAAAACTGACGCAAAAAGCCCTCGTTTTTGCCGCCGGCAGAAAATCCCAACCATGCTCTTGATGATCGTCATCTTACCCAGACAAGCACGGCTGCCTGGTCTTTTTCAACAAAAACAAATGCATTTTGCTCAAAAAGCGCCGCCAGACGGGCAGCCTCTTCCAGCGAAACACCCGCAATACCCAAACTCTCTTCCGGGGGCCAGTCGCCCGCGTCGCCTTCGCCCAAAGCGGGAAGTATAGCAACGGCGTGTGGCGGCAAAGCTTTTGTCAAAGCTTCGTTGCGCTGCCGGTTTTCTGCGCCCGGGAGCATCCGGGAGCCGGGATTCCAGGCCGTCACAATGGCCAGTGAACTCCCCGGCAACAAGGTCCAAAGCGCCGGGCAGGGCTGGTTGACGCGTATTGTCAGGCCCAGAGTCGGCAGTCGGTACGCCGTCTTTAAATAGGCTGAAAGCAGGCTTCGGTCGAGTGTTGACGGAGAATCTTCGAGCGTTCGTATGGGCACGACGTGTTTTATCCTACTTTTGCGGCGCTTTAAAGCGGGCATCGTTTAAAAAAATTTCCACCCAAACGCCCGCACCGGCAAACAGATTACATGGAAGAGAAACAAAACAACCTCAGTACCTATGTAGGCATGGGTCTGATTTTCCTGCTCCTGTTCTTCTGGATGCAGTATTCCGCACCCAAGAAAGACGAACAGGCAGCCTCAACCACGCCAGATAGCACAGCCGTACAAACGGCGCCGGCGCCGGCCCAGGCTGCCGCACCTGTCGCAGCGCCCTCGCCTGCCGCCGATTCTGCACAAAACGCCCTGCTCGCCGCCAAATTCGCCGCTTTTACCCCGGCAGCCAGCGGCCAGGAGCAGTTGTTCAAACTGGAAAACGACGTGGTGCGCATCGTATTCTCCAGCAAGGGAGGCCGCATCCGCGAAGTATTTTTGAAAAAATACGATAAGATCAACAGCGATACAGCCGGGAACGACGCCAAAAGCCCGGTCTACCTGCTTGAAGACAGCAAAAACCGCTTCGAATACAGCATCCCGGTACAAGGCAGCGCCGCAGGAGCGGTCAATACCAGCGACCTGTATTTCACCGCTAGCCAAAACGGCAACTCGATCACGTTCAAGGCGCCTGTCAACGGCGGCGGCTATTTCGAACAAACCTACACCCTGCGCGACAACGACTACCACCTCGACTACCGGGTGGCTACCGTGGGCATGGACCAGGTGTTCCCCGCCGGACAGGCCAATCTGCAGTTGACCTGGGTAAATCACCTCGACAAACTGGAAAAAAACCAGCAGTACGAGCGCACCATGTCGACGGTGTATTTCAAAACCGCCGACGGCGACCCCGACTATTGCAACTGCCGCGAAAACGACTCCGAGCAACTGGGCGACAAGCCGGTTAAATGGTTTTCGCACAGCAACCAGTTTTTCAACACTTCGATCATTGCGCAGGACTTCTCTTTCCGCAACTTCGCGGGTGAAACCCTGATGCAGACCGACGCCGACCCCGATCTGAAAATTCTGAAAACCTCGGCCGTATTGCCGGTTCAGAATCCGGCCGGCGGGGCATTGAACATGGCCATCTACACCGGCCCCAATGATTTCAAAAGACTGCGCAGCTACGACGTCACGCTGGAAGACATCATTCCGTTCGGGTCCAGCATTTTCGGCGCCATCAACCGCTGGGTCATCCGCCCGATGTTCGTTTTTCTGGCCGGCTTCATCGGCAACCAGGGCATCGTTATTCTGATGCTGACGCTTTTGGTCAAATTGCTGGTGTACCCGCTTACCTATCGCATGGTGTTGAGCCAGGCCAAGATGTCGGCCCTCAAACCCCGCATGGAAGAACTGAAACGCAAACACGGCGACGACCAGCAGGCCATGTCGGTCGAAACCATGAAAATGTATAATGAATTCGGCGTCAATCCGCTGGGCGGCTGTTTCCCCATCCTGCTGCAAATGCCGATCTGGTTTGCCTTGTACCGCTTCTTCCCGGCCGCCATCGAATTCCGGCAGGAAGGCTTCCTGTGGGCGCCCGACCTGTCGAGCTACGACGTGGCGTTCAAACTGCCCTTCATGCTGCCCGGCTTCGGCAACCATATCAGCGCCTTTACCCTGATCTGGGTCGCTACCACGCTGTGGTACACCTGGTATTCGATGAAACAAATGGACACCGGCGCTATGCAAAACGATCAGATGAAGATCATGAAATACATGCAATATTTCATGCCGGTCATGTTCATGTTCTTCTTCAACAGCTTCGCTTCGGGTCTTACGCTCTACCTGTGTTTCAGCAACATCCTGAACATCGGACAGACGGTGGTCACCAAACGCTACCTCATCGACCACGAAAAAATAAACGCCCAACTCGAACGCAATCGCCAAAAGCCGAAAAAGGAAAGCGGCTTCCGGGCGCGACTTGAACAGGCCGTAAAGGAACAACAGCGCATCCAGGAAGAGCGCAACAAACAACAGGGCAAAAAGAAATAAACAGGGCGAATCATGGACATCATCAACCTCATCTCCGATACGGTGACCAAACCGACGGCGGGCATGCTCAAAGCCATGTTTGCCGCGGAAGTAGGCGATGATG
>JADZFP010000080.1 GCA_020849825.1 Saprospiraceae bacterium | reverse complement strand
GGCTGTCACCGGGTTTTTCCGCTGACGGAACCCGAAGTGGAAGCCCTGTTTCCGCTGATCGGCGCCCGACTGCTCATCAGCGTGGTGTGTTCGGCCATCAACCTGGCGGAAAACCCCGACAATACCTATTTGCAAATCAGCGACCGGCCGGCCTGGGAACTGATTCGCCGGCTGCGCGAGATCCCGCCCGGACTGGCGCGGGCGGCCCTGCGACACGCCTGTGGCTGGGAGCCCTGCCCCGAGTACCCTGCATTTGTCGCCTGGGCGCAGCAAAATGCTGCTAAAATGCGGCCGGTCGTGCCGGGCGAACTCGGCAAAGCCGTTTGGCTCGACCTGAGCGTGGGCAGCGCCGACCTGGGCAACTATGCCGATATCGAAGACGCCAGGGCCCTGCACCGGCGCATATTTGCCGTGCACGGCGACCAGACCGGCATCGGACGTTACGACGAAGTCCGCCCCTTTTACACCAGCGATGCTTACGAAGTGCGTGGCAACCAGGGACCGCAATGGCGAACCGTGCACATAGGCCTGGATATTTTTATGCCGCCGGGTACGCCTGTTTTTGCCCCGCTGGAAGGGCGGGTGCACAGTTTTCAGGACAATGCGCACGACCGCGATTACGGCCCAACGATCATTCTCGAACACCGTGTGGCCGGCGATTTGCGCTTCTACACCCTGTACGGGCATTTGACCCGGACCTCGCTCGCGGGCCTTGCGGTCGGCCAAATCATTGCCGCCGGACAGGCATTTTGCCAGATCGGGCCCATGCCCGAAAACGGCAACTGGTCGCCCCACCTGCATTTTCAGGTCATACTCGATATGTTGGGCAAAAGCGGTGATTACCCCGGCGTGGCGTTTCCCGAGCTGCGCGAGGTCTGGACAAGCCTGTGCCCCGACCCCTGGCTGCTGCTGACCGGGCAGTTTTCACCCCGGCCCGAGGCAAGCGGAATGGAGGAATCGCTGCAATTCAGAAAAGCCCATTTGGGAAAAAACCTCAGTGTTTCTTATCAAAAACCCCTGAAAATGCTGCGCGGCTGGCGGCAATACCTGTTCGACGACACCGGCCGTCGCTACCTGGATACCGTGAACAACGTCGCGCACGTAGGCCACGAACACCCGCGGGTGGTGCGCGCCGGGCAGCGGCAAATGGCGGTACTGAATACCAATACGCGTTATCTGCACGACAACATCCTGCAATTTACTGAAACCCTGCTGGCCACTTTCCCGCCGGAACTCAGTGTGGCCTTCCTCGTCAACAGCGGCAGCGAAGCCAACGAACTGGCGCTGCGGCTCGCCAAAACCTGCACCGGGCAACAGGACATGATTGCCTTGCAGGTCGGTTATCACGGCAACACCCAGGCTTGTGTGGACGTGAGTTCCTACAAATTCGACGGCCCCGGTGGCAAAGGCCGGCCGCCACGGGTGCAGATCGTGCCTTTGCCCGACGCTTTCCGGGGGCTTCACAGGGGCCATACCGAAGCGACAGGCCTGGCATATGCAGATTATGTAGATCAGGCTGTGCAAAATATCAAGGCGCAGGACAGAAAGCCGGCCGGATTTATTTGCGAATCGGTCATCAGTTGTGGGGGGCAAATTCCCCTTCCGCCGGGCTACCTCAAAGCGGCAGTTCGCGCCGTGCGGGCAGCCGGCGGGTTGTACATCGCCGACGAGGTGCAAACCGGCTGCGGCCGCCACGGTCGCCATTTCTGGGCATTTGAAGAACACGGCGTGACGCCCGATATCGTCACCATCGGCAAGCCGATTGGCAACGGCCATCCGCTGGGCGTGGTGGTGACGACGCGCGCCATCGCCGACGCATTTGCCAACGGCATGGAATATTTCAACACGTTTGGCGGCAACCCGGTGTCCTGTGCCATCGGGCTGGAAGTGTTGAAGGTAGTGCGCGAGGAAGGCCTGCAGCAAAACGCCCTGGAAACCGGCGATTATCTTACGAAGGGCCTGCGCGAACTGGCTGCCCGGCATCCTGTTTTGGGCGACGTGCGCGGACCGGGTTTGTTTTTGGGCATCGAGTTGATAAAAAATCCGGCGCAACCCGAACCCGCGGGCGAAGCGGCGGGTTATCTGGTCAACCGGATGCGCGATCTCGGTATTTTGATGAGCACCGACGGCCCCGACCACAATGTGATCAAAATCAAACCGCCCATCGTATTCAGTCGCCGCGACGCGGATTTTCTGCTGGAAATGCTGGAGCGGGTATTGCGGGAGGATCGTCTGAAAATTTAATAAATGGATATGATTATCAATGTTTTACTGGTTTTTGTCGGCGTCGCAATGGTATCGTACGGCGCCAAATGGCTGGTGGAGGGCGCTTCCAGTCTGGCGCGCCGTTTGGGCATCAGCGATCTCGTTATTGGCCTGACGATTGTGGCCTTCGGCACTTCGGCGCCGGAATTGATGGTCACCCTGACCGCAACTTTTCAGGGCGTATCCGATGTGGCTTTGGGCAACGTCGTAGGGTCGAATATTTTCAATATCGGCGTCATTCTGGGCATTAGCGGCCTGATTCTGCCCTTGCGTTTTAAAAAAAACACCGTGCGGAAAGAAATACCCCTTACCCTGCTCTCGGCGCTGGTGGTGTGGGCGATGGCCGGCGACCTGGCAATCGACGGTAGGGCGCCTTCTCTGATCGGCCGCATCGACGGGCTGTTGCTGCTCGGCTTTTTTCTCGTCTTTTTTTATTACACGATGGAACTGGCCCGGCAAAGCAAAGAGAACGAATCGACGCCTGATATGAAGCAAACGCCGGTCTGGCTGGCCGTGGGGCTGGTTATCATCGGTCTGGCCGGCCTGATGTTCGGCGGCCGTCTGATGGTCGACAACGCGGTCGACCTGGCGCGAATGGCGGGCATCAGCGAGACGGTCATTGGACTGACGCTGGTGGCGATGGGCACCGGCGTGCCGGAGTTAGCCACCTCTGTTGCGGCCGTCGTGCGCGGCAACCCGGATATTGCCATGGGGAATGTGATCGGCTCCTGTCTGTTCAATTCATTCTTCATTCTGGGCATCAGTGCCGTCATTGCACCGCTGCCGGTCGACGGGCTTTCGCCTTCGGATTTTATTGCCAACGTGGCGCTGACCGCGCTGGTTTGGGTGTTCAGCATGCGTTTCGACGGGAGTGAAAGGAAAATTACGCGTTGGGCTGCCGGCGTTCTGTTGGCGGGTTATCTGGTTTATCTGACTTGGTTGCTGACGCATATCTGATTCGAAACAAGCGGATTTGATACTTTTACCGGCATGAATAAATGCCTGTTGTTGTTGATTCTGTTCCCTTTTGTCGTGAGGGCGCAAATTCTTCCCGATTTGCCCGCTTGGGATGAAAACATCGCCATCGAACGCCCGGCCGACTGGCTGGTGAAACCCTGCACCGTCAAAGCGGCGGCGTATCGCAGCGCCGATGGCCGCGACCTGATCCTCTACAACGGGCTCTTGCGCCGCACTTTTCGCATCACGCCGGCCGTGGCTTGTACCGATTTTATCAATTTGAGCAACAGGCAGCAAATCCTGCGGACCGTAGCGCCCGAAGCCCGGCTGGTGATCGACGGCAAAAATTATGTAGTGGGCGGACTGACCGGCCAGCGGGAAAAAGCTTATTTACAACCGCATTGGCTCGATGAATTCAGCCCGCTCAGCGGCGATTTTCAACTGGTTCGGGTGAATGTCGAGCCCCTGAAACCCTTTCTCGAATGGCGGCCCCGCACCTGGGTCATGAACCCCCGTCAGCCCGAAGGCTGTACCCTGGTTTTTGAATACGAAGCCCGGACGCCGGCACTGGAAGGTGTGAAAATTGCCGTCCAATATGAGTTGTATGATGGTATTCCATTGGTAGTAAAAAAAGTTTCAGTTGGCAACTTTGGGCAAAATAGTATCAAAATAGGCCGCATCGTCCATGAAGTACTGGCCTTTGTAGAAGAAGAAAGCGCCGTGGTGGGCAAACCCGAACAAATGAAAAAGCAGCACGGCATTTATGTGGAGACCAACTACGCCTTCAACAATGCCATGCGCTACGACATCAGCGACCAGACGACGCATTGGAAGATCGATTCCTCGTACACCTCGCAGGTCAATTACGACTACCAGACGCCGTGCATCCTTGAAATTTACCCGGAAAAAGCGCCGGGCATCGAATTGCAACCCGGTGAAGTGATTCATTCGCCCCGCACCTGCGAACTGTTGCTCGATAGTTACGACCGCGAACGGCGCGGGCTCGCTATCCGGCAGATGTACCGAAAAATAGCGCCCTGGACGACCCAGAACCCGATTTTTATGCACCTCATCAGTCAGAACGACCAACAGGTGCGCGACGTGATCGATCAATGTGCGGCCACTGGCTACGAGGGCATTATCCTCAGTTTCGGCAGCCATTGCAACATGGAGGATACATCGGCGGCCAACATGCGCCGCTGGAAAGAACTGGCCGATTACGCCCATTCCAAAAATGTGCTGCTCGGCAGTTACGCCCTGTTCAGCAGCCGACGCATCAGCGATGCCGACGACGTGATCGACCCTCGGACCGGTCGTCCCGGAGGCGCTTTTTTCGGCAACGCCCCCTGCATGGGCAGCGCCTGGGGGTTGGCATTTGTGGAAAAAATCAAGTACTTCCTGATGGAAACCGGTTTCGATTTTTGGGAAAACGACGGTCCGTATCCCGGCGACGTGTGCGCTTCCACCACTCATCCGGGCCACAAAAACCTCGACGACAGCCAGTGGCGGCAAATGGAGTTGCAAAAGGGTCTGTATCACTGGTGCAACGAAAACGGCGTGTACGTCAATGCCCCCGACTGGTATTTCCTCGACGGCACCAACAAGATCGCCATCGGGTACCGCGAAGTGAATTTCTCGCTGCCGCGCGACCAGCAAAAGATCCTCAACCGGCAGAACATCTACGACGGAACCTGGGAAAAAACGCCTTCCATGGGCTGGGGTTTTGTGCCGCTGACCCGCTACCAGGGCGGCGGCCCGGAAGCAGTACTGGAGCCCCTGAGCGAACACCTGGCCGACTACGAACAACTTATGGTGCAATACTACGGCGCCGGGGTGCAGGCCTGTTACCGCGGCCCCGGGCTCTACGACACCGAAGAAACCCGCCGGATGGTGGCGCGTACGATAGACTGGTACAAAACCCACCGGGAGATACTCAACTCGGACATCATTCACCTGCGTCGGGCCGACGGGCGCGACTGGGACGGCATCCTGCACGTCAACCCATTGTTGCCGACCAAAGGGTTTTTGTTGCTTTTTAACCCCTTGAAAGAGCCGATTACCCGCCGTTTGCACATCCCCTTGTATTACACCGGACTGGAAAAAAAGGCCGTGTTTTACAACGACAGGGAAAAAAGAACCCTGCGGCTCAACCGGCAGTTTGAAGCCACGCTTGATGTAACGATACCGGCCGGCGGCTGGGTGTGGTACGCCATTCGCAATGATACCGAGCGTTTGTAGGTGTACATAGGCTATTTCGTACTGCAATGAGGAACACCCAGGCGCTGGTCATTTAGCCCTTGCTTAGGTTGTGCGTTCTATTTCATCTTGGAATGATCAGATTGATGATCAATTTTATCATCAATTCCTTCTCTGCCGGATCGCTTTGCGCCACCAGCAGGGCCAGGGCCACCAGCGCATTGTCATTGATTTTCAGTTCTCCCGACGCTTTGAAACGATGTCGGTTTTTTTCGAGAAACCAGACAAACAGGAAAGCCCCTGTGCGCTTGTTGCCGTCGCTGAACGGGTGGTTTTTGATCACGAAATACAGCAGGTGCGCGGCCTGCTCCTCAATGCTGGGGTAGACGTATTGCCGATCGAAGGTTTGTACGATATTGCCTAAAATTCCCCGGAAGCTATCGTCTTTTTCATTGGCAAAGAGCGCCGAGGCCTCGTTTCGGAGCATGAGCTGGCGCTTGAGTTCTTCGATGGCTGCACGGGCTTCGGGATAGGTAATTTCGTAAGTAAGGTCGCTGCTCAGCGGTCCGGCCGGCAGGTCGCGGTTGTCGAATCGGTTGAGCAGGATAAACGACTGGGTGTATTGCCCCAGGATGTCCAGCAAACCCCGAACTTCCGGAAGATCGAGTGTGCCTGATGTGCCCGTGGATTGGATCAATTGAACGGCCCGCTCCAAATCTTCCAGCCCTTGCCGGAATTCCAGCAGCCGTTTTTCATTGAGCGTGTAGCCCCGCATGAGGTGTTCTTTCAGGGTTTGTGTGGCCCAGATGCGGAATTGAGTGGCTTTGGTGGAGTTGACACGATAACCAATCGAGATGATTGCGTCCAAATTGTAGAATAGCGTCCTGTACTTTTTACCATCTACGGCAGTGTGTTCCAAAATGGAACTAACTGAATCCACTTTTAATTCTCCTGATTTAAAAATGTTGGACAAATGCTTGGTAATCGCTGGGCGTTTTGTGCCAAATAACGCCGCAATTTGTTTCTGCGACAACCAAACAGTGTCCTGTTCAAAGGTGACTTCCACCTGTGCCTTGTTGTCTTCGGCCTGATAAATAATGATTTCGCTCATGATGACTTCGGTTGTTGTGAAAGAGAATTGATCGGTGAAAAATAAATTCCCTGACGGCAGTTTCCGAAGAAAATAAAATAATTTATTTCAAAAATGATGACTCAAAAGAAACATGAGGCAGTCTTTTAAGATATTGATTACAAGCAACTTATGTTGTTTTGTAAACACAAATTGTAGCCCATTTGTCTTGCATTGAATTGCAACGATAACCATGAAAAATATCCGGTAAAATCGCCCGGAAGTCATGAGTCCGGCCAGGGTTATCCGGGAAAAAATCCGACCTGTTCGTACGGCCGCCGAAATCCAACGGGCAAGCGGAATACATGACCATGCCGCGGTATTACGGCTTGGATAAAGACGCGATCCAATCCTTCCGGGCCGAGCGGATTTTGCAGGTGGCGGCGTGAGCCCCGGATAATTTCCCGATAAATTAGCAAGAAGCGCTGTTTTTTTACCGCGCCATTTACACAACAAATGACCATGAATACCGCTCAACGATATGTGCTCCACGCAGGCTCGCTCGCCGACCTGCATTTGCAATCTTTCGAACTTTCGCCACCGGCGCCAGGCGAAGTCAGCATCGCCGTACGCGCCATCGGACTCAATTTTGCCGACGTTTTTGCCATCTGGGGTCTTTACGGAGCCACCCCCAAAGGAGAATTTACGCCCGGCCTCGAATACGCCGGCGAAGTGCTGGCAGTGGGGGAGGGTATCGGCCATTTGCGGCCGGGCGACCGGGTGATGGGCGTCACCCGTTTCGGGGCCTACACGACCCATCTCAACATCGACGCCCGTTACGCTATCCCCTTGCCGGCCGATTGGGACTTCGCGACCGGGGCCGCGTATCTGGTTCAGACCCTCACGGCTTATTACGGCATGGCCCATTTGGGCAATTTGTCGCACGGCATGACGGTGCTCCTGCACAGCGCGGTGGGCGGCGTGGGTTTGCAGGCTTTGAAAATTGCCAGGGCTTTCGATTGTTTCACTATCGGCACCGTGGGCAGTGCCGACAAGGTGCAATTTGCGTTGAAACAAGGCTACGACCGGGTGATTGTGCGCGGTCCGGATTTTGCCGAAAAACTCGACCAGGCCTTGCAGGATCGTCCGCTGGAACTGGTGATGGACAGCGTGGGTGGGCCTTTTTTTACCATCCCATTCAACAAACTCGCCCCCATGGGCCGGGTGGTTGTGTTCGGGTCGGCGCGATATGCCACGCCGGGCGACCGGCCCAATCGCCTGCATTTGCTGCTGACCTGGCTGCGCCGCCCCAAAATAGACCCGCAAAAACTACCGGAAACCAATCGCGCGGTGCTGGGTTTCAACCTGATCTGGTTGTACGAGCGCGCTGCGCTGATGCACCAGTTGTTAAAAGACCTGGAACACCTGAAACTCGACGCGCCGTACGTGGGGCACCGCTTCCCTTTCGAACAGTTGCCGGAGGCCGTCCGCTTGTTTCAGACGGGAAAGACGAAGGGGAAGGTGGTGGTGGAGGTTTAAACGCTCATCGGATCCGCCTTGTCCGGCTCAATGCCGTATTTTTTCATAAAATCCGCAACAGCCTTGTCCGACACTTTGCCCTGGCGCTGGAGCAGACGCACGGCGGCGAAGGCGATGTACCGGGGTGAAATTTCGAAGTAATCGCGCAGGGCCGGGCGGCTTTCCGACAAGCCGAAGCCGTCGGTGCCCAGTGCGATGAAATCTTTGGGCATCCAGGGCGCCAGCTGGCCGGCGGTGACTTTCATCCAGTCGTTGGCGCTGACAAACACGCCTTCTTCGCTTTTCAGGGCTTGCTGGATGTAGGGCGTTTTTTCCTTGTCGCCCGGATGGAGCAGGTTCCAGCGGTCGCAGGCCACGGCATCGCGGTAGAGTTCGACCCAGGAAGTAGCGCTCCACACGTCGGTGCTGACGCCTTCCGATTCGAGTATTTCAGCGGCTTTCAGCACTTGTTGCATGATGACGCCGGAGCCGAACAGGTGGGCTTTAACACCCGTTTTGGCCGACTTTTGCGCTGATTTTTGATAACGGTACAGGCCGCGTTTGATGCCATCTTCCACGCCTTTGGGCATGGCCGGCATCAGCAGGTTTTCGTTGTAGAGGGTGATGTAGTAAATTTTGTCTTCTCCCTCGAGGTACATGCGGCGGATGCCATCGTGTACGATCACCGCCAGTTCGTAGGCGAATGCCGGATCGTACGAAATGACGGAGGGCATCGTCTGGGCGAGCATAAGCGAATGTCCGTCCTGGTGCTGCAGGCCCTCGCCGTTGAGCGTGGTACGGCCGGCGGTGCCGCCGAGCAGGAAACCTTTGCACAGCATGTCGGCAGCGGCCCACACGAGGTCGCCCACGCGCTGGAAGCCGAACATGGAGTAGTAGATATAGAACGGGATCGTGGGGATACCGTGCAGGGCGTAGGCGGTACCGGCGGCGGTGAAGGAGGCAGTGGCGCCGTCTTCGTTGATGCCTTCCTGGAGTACCTGGCCGGTTTGGGATTCCTTGTATTTGATGATGCTCATCCCGATTTCCAGCGGGGTGTAGAGCTGCCCTTTCTGGTTCCAGATCTGGAATTTGTTGAAGAGGGGTTCCATCCCGAAGGTTTGGGCTTCATCGGGCACGATGGGCACGACGTATTTGCCCAGGCCGTCGGTCTGGATGAGTTGTTCCATGATGTTGATCATGGCGCCGGTCGTGGACACGGCTTTGGCGCTGTCGCCTTCGAGTTGGCGTTTGAATAGTTCGGCGACGGCCGGCAGTTGGAATTTCGGGTAGTCCACCACGCGTTCGGGCAGGAAGCCGCCGAGGGCTTCGCGGCGGGCTTTGAGGTATTGGGTCGTCGCTTCTTCGGCTTTTGGGAAGTAAAACTGCGCTTTTTTGGCCTCGTCGTCGGAGAGCGGTATTTCGTAGCGGGTGCGGGTTTCGAGGCGACTGTCTTCGCCGATGTCTTTGGTTTGGTGGGCCTTGTTTTTGCCTTCGGCGGCTTTACCCATGCCGTACCCTTTGACGGTTTGCATGATAATGGCCACCGGGCCTTTGGCGCGCAGGGCGCGTTGGTAGGCGGCGTACACTTTGCGCGGATCGTGGCCGCCGCGGCGCATTTTTTTCAGTTGGTCGTCGCTGAGCGGGGCCAGCAGGGCGGCGATTTTTTCATCGCCGTTGACCAGTTTCTGGCGGATTGCGGCGCCGTCGAGGTTGATCATTTCCTGGAAGTCGCCGTCTACGAGCGCTTCCAGGCGGGCGAGCAGGCGGCCGTCTTCGTCATTTGCAAAAATGTCGTCCCATTCGCTGCCCCACAGCACTTTGATCACCTCCCAACCGGCGCCGAAAAAGTGACGTTCGACTTCCTGGATAATTTTACCGTTGCCGCGCACCGGGCCGTCGAGGCGCTGGAGGTTGCAATTGACGATAAAGATCAGGTTGTCGAGGTTTTCGCGGCTGGCCACGCCGATGGTGCCGTAGATTTCCGGCTCGTCGATTTCGCCGTCGCCGATAAAGTGGAATACTTTGCCGCCGTTCAGGGGTTTGAGGCCGCGGTTTTCCAGGTATTTGGCAAAGCGCGCCTGGTAAATGGCCGTCATCGGGCCGAGGCCCATCGACACGGTGGGCGCCTGCCAGAAATTCGGCATACGGCGCGGGTGCGGGTAGCTGGATACGCCGCCGTGGAGTTCCTGGCGGAAGTCGGCCAGTTGTTGCAGGCTGAGGCGGCCTTCCCAGTGTGCGCGGGCGTAGATGCCCGGAGAGGCATGGCCCTGGATCATGAGCAGATCGCCGCCGTATTCGGCGCCGCGTTTCCGCAGGATATGGTGGAAAAGCACCTCGAACATGGTGGCGCAGGCCGCATAGGTAGCGATATGACCACCCAGGGCAAGGTCTTTGGCCTGTGCCTGGAGTACGATCGCCTGGGCGTTCCAGCGGATGATGTTTTCAATGGTGCGCTCCAGTTCGAGATCGCCCGGGTAAGCAGGCTCGTCGTCCGGAGTGATGGTATTCATATAAGGCGTGTTCAGGGCGGGGCCTCCGTTGGCTACGCCTTTGCGGGCCAGCAGGCTGCGCAGCCGTTGGAACAACTCGGCCGAACGGGCCGTGCCATGCGCCTCGATTACTTCTTCCAGCGCGTCGAGCCATTCATCCTGTTCAAGTTTCCAGTCGTCGAATTGGATTGCTTCTCCCATGTTGTTTAATGTGCTAATGTGCTAATGTGAGAATGTGCTAATTAGGGAATGTGCTAATGTGCTAATGCGAGAATGTGCTAATTGGGGAATGTGCTAATGTGCTAATGTGAGAATGTGCTAATTAGGGAATGTGCTAATGTGCTAATGCGAGAATGTGCTAATGTGCTAATAAGCGCTGCGTTTCATACCTTCGTTCACCAGCTATTTAAACCAAATTAAACAAAAAG
The DNA here is from genome assembly GCA_020849825.1 of Saprospiraceae bacterium. Lineage (GTDB taxonomy): Bacteria > Bacteroidota > Bacteroidia > Chitinophagales > Saprospiraceae > M3007. The sequence continues at coordinate 239 of JADZFP010000080.1, read as the reverse complement.
GTTTAAGGCCGGCAAAAGTAGGGCTTATTCCCAAACCTTTTTACAAACCTTTGCCGCCTCCCAAGTACACATTCCCCAATTAGCACATTAGCACATTAGCACATTAGCACATTAGCACATTAGCACATTCCCCAATTAGCACATTAGCACATTAGCACATTAGCACATTAGCACATTAAAAAAATGATTTCCCGGATTCCTGCCCTGGACGGCGTGCGCGGCTTGGCGGCACTGATGGT
>JADZFP010000079.1 GCA_020849825.1 Saprospiraceae bacterium | reverse complement strand
ACCGTAGCCGACACGTCGATGTGTACGATGTCGGAGCGCGGCGCCATACATTCCTGGGCGCGCACGTCTTTGAGTTGAAGGGCGTTTTCGAGCAGTTCGACGGCCATCTCCTCTTCTTCTTCGTTGGCGGCCGTATTTTGTTGTACGAAATACTCCAGCAGCGCGGCATCGCCTTCGCGGGGTTCGTTGTGGTAAATGTTCTTGAAAATCTGCTTTTTAAACAGCAGAATGCCGACAAAAACGCCCAGGGAAAGCAGGAACGGCGCCACCTGGCCGGTGCCAAATACAAAATAGGCGGTGGGCAGGGCCCAGGTGGCCAGCAACACGCTGAGCAGGCTTAGCAACAGCGTAGCCCCGAAGGTGTGGCTGCCGAGGTGAAGGCTGGAAAAACGAGATCGTGAAGCGTCTTCGTCCATGGTTATTGCAAGGCTTTGTCCACCTGGTCGGCTTTGATCCGGCCTTTGGGAACGGTTATTTTCCAGTAGGAAAAATCCTGGTTGGCTTCCAGCCCGAATCCGTAAATGATCTCGCCGGGCTTGATAACTTTTACAAATTTATCGGTAAAAACCTTTTCCGTCTTCTCATCCCAGATCAACTCTTCGGTTTCGAGCCGTTCGCGTTGGGCGGTGTTCAGCACGACGGAATCGCGGGCAGTCACCTGGCCTTTGTCTTGCCGGCGTACGGCAGTTTTGGCGGTCAGGGTACTCTTGACGGCTTGCCGGTCGTCGAGAAAATCGACGATGATGCCCTCCGGAAACTCCTGCCGCGGATCGTCGCGTTCGGTAAAATTGAGCAACACCGGCCCCTTGATGCGTACCCGCACCCGGGCACTGTCGGAATAGAGAATTTCCACCCCGCGCCCCACTTCCACCGTCACGTCGTTCTGGGTAAATATTTCCTGCTCGCGGCGCAGGGCGCTCTCGCAGGCCAGCAGCGCCAGCGGCAGCAAAAAAACACAGCAGAGATGCCAGTAAAACCGTTTTTTCATAAGAAGAAGGTATAACGGCTTCAACGGGCGATCAGTTGCCTGAATCCGTAGCGGAACGCCAGCAACAGCCCCACGACGATCAGGACAAGATACTGCACCGGCACGTTGACAAAAGCGATCAGGTGTGTGCGGTCGAGCAGGTACATCAGCACAAAAACAGCCCCGATCATGAGCATCAGGCTGGATATTTTTTCAAAACCGGGCACGGCATCAAAACTGACGTTCTGCCGGATGATGGCCAGGGTCAGCACCATCGACACGATCGGCAAAACCTGAATCAACACGTTGGCATTCATGATGCTGCCGCGCTCGAAAAGGAAAAAATATACGCTGAGGGCTACGGCAAAGATGCCCGGAATACAAACCCCGTAAATCAGGACCGTGTACAGGTACTTCCAGGGCGACTGGTCCCCTTCGCCGCGACCCAGCATGCCGGCCAGAAAAGCCGTGAACGGAATGAGCGCGAAGTAGGTCAGCAGAACCAGCGGGTTTTCACCGAGGTAGTCAAAAAAAGCGCGAAGCGTCATGGTGATCGGTTTGTGTGATCAGGCCCGCAAAACTGCGGTTGTCCGGGCGGTTTAGTTGCCGTATCATCGCCCTGATATGTCCGCAAATGTATCACAAGACGAGCGCAGCCGCCAAATGCACTACCGGGAATTGTGCGCCCTGCAATGGCTGCCCCTGCATTTTCAACCCTGGTGGCTCGACGCCGTCAGCGGCGGGCCCGATCATTGGGGCGTATGCAAGAGCGCCGACCGCGGCGGGCAGCCGACCGGCGCCTTGCCCTGGGTGCGTGCGCGCCGCTGGGGCATGCCCGCCCTGCGTTTGCCGCCTTTTACCAGCTATGCAGGGCCCTGGTTTTTTTATCCGGAAAACCCTGATTTTAAAGAAATTAGCCGTCTGGCTTTTGAAAAAAAAGCAGGCGCCGAACTGATCGTCCAACTCCCCCGGCGCGTTTTTTTTCGGCAAAATTTCCGCCCGGAAATCACCAACTGGCTGCCGTTTTACTGGGCCGGATACCGCCAGACCACCCGCTACACCTACCGCCTCGACCCCGCCGCCAACCGCGAGCAAGACTGGGAAAATACCCTGCGCACCGACTTAAAAAAAGCCCGCGCCCGGCTCGATATTTATTCGGATACAGAACATTCCGACCGACTTTTTGAACTGTATCAGTCGTCTTTGTCGCACCAAAACCTGCCGCCCAGTTCGCACCGTGCCGCGTTCGACCGGCTCATGTCCGCGCTCCGGTCGAGGGATCAATGCCGGGTGCTGCTGGCCCGCGACCGCGAAACGGAACAGCTTGTCGCCGCACTTTGGCTGGCTTATGACCAGCGGGAGGCGGCGTTGTTGCTCACCGGCGCCGATTCGGCCGGCCGCCGGCATGCTGCTACCCCGGCATTAGTGGCCGCGGCGATCGATTTTTGCCGCGAAAAAAAGCTGGTTCTCGATTTTGAAGGCAGTATGAACGAGGGACAGGAACGGCTGTTCCGGGCCTTTGCCGGCCGTTTGACGCCGTATTTCGCCGTGAGCAAATGGCTGTAAGGGTTGCCCGTAATTATCCCTCAAAACCCACCTTCCGGTGCGATCCGTCGCAGTAAGGCTTGTTGGAGGAGGCGCCGCAGCGGCAGAAAGCCGTGACTTTGTGTTTGACCGTTTCGTTGCCGGCGGCGTCTTTTACACGAATGTTGCCATACACCATCAGCGGGCCGTTGGGGCTGGCCTCCACGATGGTTTCGACGTCGATATGTTCCGGTTGGGTGGCCTGTTCGCCGTTGCGGAACCAGCTGAGCGCACCCGAGGGGCATTTTTCCACCTGCGCTATAATCGCTTCGGTGTCGGCGCCATCGATATTGACCCAGGGCCGGTTGCGTGGATTGAAAACGGCTACCAGACCTTTCCAGCACAAGGAGGAATGGATGCAGGATTCGGGTTTCCAGACGACGGTGATTTCACCGTTGGAGTAATGTTTTTCCATGTTCGAACAGGGTTGCGTTTTTTAAATCATTTGCCCGACAGTTCCTGCACCGCCAGCCAGGCCATCAGGCCCATGCCGGTTTCGAGGGCGGTTTCGTCGATGTCGAAAGTGTCGGTGTGAATGGGCGAAGTGATGCCTTTTTCGGGGTTACCGGTGCCCAGCCGGTAGAAGCAGGCGGGCATTTCCTGGGAGTAATAGGCGAAGTCTTCGGCCGTCATGCGCAGGGGCAGGTCGACGACTTTGTCTTTGCCGAGGTATTCAATGGCCAGGCGTTTGGTTCGTGCGGTGAGCGCTTCGTGGTTGAACAGCACCGGATAGCCGCGCAGGATGTGAAATTCGCAGGCGCCGCCCATGCTTTTGGCGGTCTGTTCGGCGATTTTTTTCATGCGTTTGTGGGCTTCGGCGCGCCATTTTTCATTCATGGTGCGGAAGGTGCCTTCTATTTTCACTTCGTTGGGAATGACGTTGGTGGCGCCGCCCACGGAATTGATTTTCCCGAAAGTGAGCACCGAAGGCACGGCCGGATCGGCATACCGGCTGACGATTTGCTGGAGGGTAAGGATCAGCTGGGCTGCCATCACGACCGGATCGATACAGTCCTGCGGCATGGCGCCGTGTCCGCCGCGACCTTTTACCGTCACATAAATTTCATCGGCGGAAGCCATGTAAATACCGGGTTTCAGGCCGATCATGCCGGCGCGCAGGGGCGGGTGCACGTGTTGCCCCCAGATGCTGGCCGGGCGCGGGTTGTCGAGCGCCCCTTCGCGGATCATCAGGCTGGCGCCGCCGGGCAGTTTTTCCTCGCCGGGCTGGAAAAGGCACTTCACCGTGCCTTCAAAGCGGTCGCGCAACTGGTGCAAAATCCGGATCGTACCCAAGAGGGAAGAGGTATGCACATCATGCCCGCAGGCGTGCATAACGCCTTTGTTTTGAGAGGCATACGGCACGTTGTTGGCTTCCAGAATAGGCAGGGCATCCATATCGGCGCGCAGGGCGACGACGCGTTTTTTGGGATTTTTTCCTTTGATCAAAGCCACCAGTCCGGTGCCTGCGATGCCCGTGCGGTATTCCACCCCGATGGCGTCGAGCTGGCTGGCCACGTAGCGACTGGTTTCGTATTCCTGGAAAGAAAGTTCGGGATGGGCATGCAGGTGTCGGCGGCAGACAACCGTGTCGGCGTGGTACTCGCGGGCGAGTTGTTGGATAAGGTCTTTCATAATTTTTACCGGTATTCAGAAGCGCTAAGATGGAAGGCGCAGCCGGAAAATCATTGATTTTGAATCCGAACTTTAAAATCTTCCTAAAGGTTTCAAAAAAAAGAGCCGCAACGCCTCACAAATGAACTTGCGTTCGTTTAGTCAAGCACTGCCGCCTTCCGGCAAAAGCTTGTAACTTGCCCCCGCAATAATCGCCCTGCTTTGTCTTGAAACATTTCCTGACCCATTTTATACAGGAGAATTACCGCAACGGACGCCTGCAAGGGCAACTCCGGGCGGCTACCATGTTTATCGACCTGAGCGGATTTACCCGGCTCACGGAGAAACTCATGCGCCAGGGCGGCGCCGAGGGTGCGGAAGAACTTTCCAAAACCCTCAACTACATTTTCCAGCCCACGGTACAGCTGGTGTACGAACAGCAGGGCTTTATCCCCTACTTCGCCGGCGACAGTTTCACCGCCATTTTCCCGTACGAAAACGGGCAGCCGGGATCGGCAGCGGAGACGGCGCAACTGGCCCTGCGGGTCATCCTGACCGCCCAGGCCACGCTTCGCCGTTTTATCAGCAACCAGGAAGAGGAAGATTCCCTGCTGGCGGAGCACAATATCGGCATCAAAATCGGCCTATCCGAGGGCGAGGTAGAATGGGGCATCGTCGGCAATCGCCGCAAATCGTATTATTTCCGGGGCCACCCGATCGAAGGTTGCGCCCAGGCCCAAATGCGCGCCTGCAGCCTGGAAGTCGTGTGCGACGAGCGTTTCCTGACCTGGCTCGAATCGGTCGGAATTTCGGGGTCGAGCCTGGGCGACGGTTTTTACCGCGTCAATCTGGACAACGAAGCGCTGGCAGGCGGACCAAAAGAACTGCCGCCCGCCAAACAGCCTTTGCCGCCGCCGGATGAAAAAATCATGGCCGAGTTTCTGCCCATCGAAGTGTTTTCAACGGCCAACAACGGCGAATTCCGCAATGTCGTCAGCGTCTTCCTGTCGTTCTCAGGCGTGGATACCCACGAAGGACTCGACCATTTCGCTTCCGTGTTGCTCGACCAGAGCCTCAATTTCGGCGGCTATTTCAAAGAGATCGATTTCGGCGACAAGGGCGGTATCATGTTCATCCTGTTCGGGGCGCCGGTTTCGTTTGAAAACAACGTCGAACGTGCCCTCGAATTCGTCGCGGCCGTGCAGGACGACCTTCGGCACCTCGAAGACCTGACTGGCGCCCAGTGGCGCATCGGCATCACTTCTGGACTGGCCTTTACCGGCGTCATCGGCGCCGACGAACGCTGCCAGTATGCTGCCGTTGGCGCGCGCGTCAACCTCGGCGCGCGACTCATGGCCAAAGCCAACTGGGGCGAAGTAATGGCCGACAACAACGTGCAACGCAACCGCAACTTCAAATTCAACTACCGCGGCGACGTACAATACAAGGGTTTCGAACAAAGCATCCCTACCTACGTGCTCACCGGCCGCAACCTGGGCGGGCGCACCAATTTCGGCGGCGATTATTTCGGCCGCGCAACCGAACTACAAACCCTGTACGACTTTGCCGCACCGCTGCGCGAGGGCAAATTCGGCGGGGTGGCCTATGTTTTCGGCGAAGCCGGCATCGGCAAAAGCCGCCTGAGTTATGAGTTCCGCCGCCGCCTGCGCGAAAGTATGGCAGGGGTAAGCTGGTTCAATTGCCAAAGCGACCAGATTCTGCGCAAGGCATTCAACCCCTTTATTTTTTTCCTTAAAAACTATTTTGAACAAAGTCCGGAAAATACCCCGGAGCGCAACTTCGAATTGTTCGAGGCCAATTTCCTCGAACTGATGTACGACCTCACCGAGTCGCCGCACCCCGAGGCCGATGCCGTGCGGCGCGAGATCAATCGTACGCAAAGCGTGCTGGCCGCCATGGTCGGCATCACCATCCCCGGCTCTCTGTGGGAACAACTCGACGCCCGCGGCCGCTACCAGAACGGTCTGGCCGCCATGGCCAACCTTTTTGTGGCCGAAGCGCTGCTGCAACCGGTCGTGATCGAACTGGAAGACACACACTGGTACGACGATATGTCGCGCGAGTTTCTCGCCCAGTTTATCCGCCGCGCACAGAGTTACCCGCTGCTCTTCGTCGCCACGAGCCGCTACGAAGACGACGGCAGCAAATCCTATCCTTTCCGCCCCAGCCTGCTCGCCGAACTCAATACGCCCACCTGCGAGGTCGATCTGAATTTCCTATCGCCCGACGACCTGCGCTCCTTCGCCGAAACGCGCTTGGGCGGCCCCCTGCACTCCGATTTGCTCGAACTCCTGCAGCGCATGACCCAGGGCAACCCCTTCTACGTGGAGCAAATGGCCGACTACTTCCAGGAGGCCAAACTGCTCAAAAACACGGGCGGCGTGTTGCAACTGCAAAACCAGGATATCCAGATCAGCGACTCGGTCAAGGAAATCATGATGGCGCGCATCGACCGCCTGAGCGGACTGGTGAAAGAAACGGTAAAAGCCGCGGCAGTAATCGGGCGCGAATTCGAATTGCCGGTTTTGTCGGCCGTTATGGCCCGCCAGGAGGAGTTTATCCGCAAAAACGGCGACCTCGACGTGGTACTGCGCGAGCAAATCCAGACCGCTGAAAAATGGCAGATCTGGCACGCGATGAACGAACTGCGCTACATTTTCCGCCACTCGCTCCTGCGCGAAGCCGCCTACGATATGCAACTGCGTACCCGCCTGCGCGAATTGCACCAACTCATCGCCGAAGCCATCGAGCAACTTTACCCCGATTCGGCCGAACGCTACATAGACCTCGCCTTCCACTACGAACAGGCGGAGAACGACAAAAAAACCAATCATTACCTCGAAAAAGCGGCCCGCCATGCCCAGCGCAATTTCCAGAACCGGCAGGCCCTGAAATACTACGAAAAACGGATCGGCAACCTGATCGAAACCGGCAGGAAGTCGAAAAAACTGGTCAAACTACTGCTCAGAAAAGGTTCGATCCACGAACTCATCGGCCAATGGGAAGAAAGCGAACGCGACTACCGCGATGCGCTCGAACGGGCAATGGGCTTGAAGGATCAATACCTCCACGGCCGCTGCCACCGCCGGCTGGGTCACCTGCTCATTCTGCGCGGCGCCTACGCCCAGGCCAAGGAACAACTCGACCTGGCCATCCAGTCGTTCGAACAGGCCAGCGATCAGATCGGCATCGCCAAAACCTACGGCAACTTTGGCACCCTGTATTTCCGCCAGGGCAGCTACGACGAGGCCAAAAACTGGTTTGCCCGAGCCATCGAAATCAATCGCTCCGTACAACGCGACGCTGAAAACGCCGGAATCGTCGCCAACCTGGGCCTGATTTTTATGAATCAGGGCCACTACGACGAGGGTATCCGCTGGCTCGAAGAACAGCTCGATATCTCCAAACGCGCCGACGACAAACAGGGCCTCGTGCTCCTGTATACCAACCTGGGCATCATTAACCTCGAAAAACACAGCCTCGACAGCGCCCTGCTCTGCCTCGAAAAAGGCCTGGCCCTTGCCGAAGAACTCGGCAACAAACTCTATGTCACCATCTGTATCGGCAGTATCGGCTCCGTGTGGGAGAAAAAGGGCGACTTCACCAAGGCCATGCAAATGTTCGAACGCGACCTGGCCCTCTGCGACGAACTCGGCGACAAACAAGGCCGCGCCATCGCCTGCGGACTGATCGGCGACCTGCTCTCCGTGATCGGCGATTTCGACCGAGCCGTGGAATACCTGCAGGAAGCCCTTACGCTTTCCCGAAGCCTCAATTACAAGAAAGGCATCGCCAAGGCCCTCAATACCCTGGGCGATACCTGGTTCTATCTCAACGATTATCCGCGCTCCATCGCCTTCTACAACGAGGCCATCGAGTATGCCCGCGAAATGGGCAACCGCCTCGTATTGGGCTATTCGCTCATCGAAAAAGGCGTGGTACACACTGCAGCCGGCGAGATCGCCCCGGCGCGCCTGCTGCTCGAAGAAGGCCGCGACATAGCCCTGGCCCTGGGCAATCCGGACCTCACCTTCGGCGCCAATATCCTGCGCGCACAAATCATCCTGTACGAAGGCAACCGCCCCGAAGCCCTGCGGCACCTCTTCCAGTTGCTCCACCTCGCCCGCTCCGAACGCGAAGAAGCCGCCGTGCACTACGAATTGCGCAAGATCGCCGACAACCCCACCCCCCACCACATGCGGGCGCTCTCGCTCTACCGCAATTTGCTGGCCCGCACCCCGCAGTACATTTACAAAATCAGGGTGGAAGAACTGGATCGGGAAATGCCGGGAATGGGGTGAATTTCCCAAAAAAGAACGTTACAAGCGAAATCGTCCCGTAGGGACGCAACATCGGTAGACACGCAGCGCCGGTAAACATATCCAAAAAAACAAAAAGTTTTTTATTTTTTAAAACTTTTTGTAGAAACCCCTATTTTTGTGCGCATGAATGTCGCCCTCGTCTATGACGAATTCGGTTTTGCCGAAGAAGCGCCGCTTCCCGAACCCGAAGCGCCCGCCGAGCCGCACGTGCCCATCCGCCGGCAGTTTCCGCCGGCCGGCAGCCGGCATTTGGGCGGCACGAGCGACGGCTGGGAATACCGCACGGTATTCTCCGGGTCGCGGCTCGACCGCAGCTACGACATGCTGCGGCAATTTTTGGAAGAAGAAGGCTACGGCGACATCCCCCTTCCGGCCAGCGCCGACGAACTGCGCCTGTTCCGCCGCCCCCGCCAGGGCCAGCAAATCCAGTTGTTCGGCGAACGCGGCTACGTCCACAACCCCGTTAAAATCCTCTTTTCCAACGATCCCCGCCTGCGCAACGCGCTGATTCTCTGTCTTTACAACGAACAGGCGCCGGGGCATTTGCTGCGTTTTCACGGGGTGCTGCCGGGTTGAATTCCCTACCCTGCTTATTGCGCCACCACCTACCTTTGCTTCGAGAAGGGATTTGATTGACGATTGAAGATTACATGATTTTTGAATTTAAAGGCGGAGGGGTGCTTTCTCTCTGACCAGGCAGGGCAAAAGGGTAGTTTGAGAGACTTGTCTACCCTTTTAAATTCAAAAATCAAAAATCATGTAATCTTCAATCGTCAATCAAATCCCACGAACCACTGATCCACCTCCCTCTTACCCGTGAATCTTACCGCACTTTCTATCCGCCGCCCCTCCCTTATTATCGTGGTGTTTGCCGTGCTCACCTTTATGGGCATCGGCAGCTACTACCGCCTGCCGATCGAACTGGTGCCGAAATTCAGTCCGCCGGTGGTCACCATCATCACGATCTACCCCGGCGCATCGCCCAGCGAGGTGGAGAACGCCGTGAGCAAGCCCATCGAAGACGCCATTTCGGCGCTCGAAGGCATCGATCAGGTGCAGATCGGGTCGAATGAAAGCGCGTCGTTTGTGGCCGTCGAACTGAAGCAGGACGTCGACATCGACCAGGCCGTGCTGGAGATGCAGCGCAAAATCGGTCAGATCCAGTCGACTTTCCCCAAAGAGGTGCGCACCCCGGTGATCAACAAATTCGCCCTCGACGAACTGCCCATCCTGCGGCTCGGTGTGGCTGCCAACCTCACCGGCACAGCTTTTTACGACCTGATCAAAAACCGCATCGCCACCGAAATCGCGCAGGTCAAAGGTGTGGCGCAGGTCAACGTACTCGGCGGCGAAGCACGCGAAATCCGCGTCAACATCAACAGCGAGCGCCTCGAACAATACGGCGTTTCGCTGCTGCAGGTCGCACAGGCCGTGCAGGCCGCCAACCTCGATTTCCCGACCGGCAAGGTCAGCGACGAAGTAGGCCAGCTGCGCATCCGCCTGGCCGGCAAGTTTTCGTCGCTCGACGAAATCCGCAACCTCGTGATCGGCAAAGGGCGGCTGGGTTCGTCCGTTTACCTCAAAGACATCGCCGAGGTGCAGGACGGCGCCCAGGAGCCCGAGGTGATTTGCCGCACGGGCGGTCAGCCCGCCGTGGGCCTCACCATCCGCAAACAAGGCGATGCCAACGCCGTGGAAATGGCCGAACAGGTGCTCCTGAAACTCAAGGAACTGGAGACGAAATATGCCGCCCAGGGGCTCAAATTCCAGGTGGTGGCCAACAGCAGCCGCTTTACCGAACTCGCCACCGATGCCGTGGTGCAGGATCTGGGCATTGCCGTATTGCTCGTGGCCCTGGTCATGTTGTTGTTTCTGCACAGCTTGCGCAACGCGACCATCGTGCTGGTATCGATCCCGACCTCGATCGTGAGCACATTTATCATGATGAAAGTGTTCGGGTACTCGCTCAACCTGATGTCGCTGCTCGGCCTTTCGCTGGCCATCGGCATCCTCGTCGACGACGCCATCGTGGTGATCGAAAACATTTACCGCCACCTCGAAATGGGCAAAAACCGCGTGCAGGCCAGTTACGACGGCCGGCAGGAGATCGGTTTTACCGCCATCAGCATCACCCTGGTCGACGTGGTGGTGTTTCTGCCCATCGTGTTCACCATCGGGATGGTGCCCAACCTGCTGCGCCAGTTTTGCATGACGGTGCTCACGTCTACCCTGGTATCGCTGCTGGTGTCGTTTACCCTGGTGCCCTGGCTGACCTCGCGTTTTGGCAAATTGCACCGTTTTTCGGGCAAAAACCTGGCGGGAAGAGTGATT
>JADZFP010000078.1 GCA_020849825.1 Saprospiraceae bacterium | reverse complement strand
TCCGGAAGGGATCGACCCGCTCGACAAGGAAATCAATATCGGCGGTCGCAAACTGCGTATCATCGGGGTCACCAAACAATCGGGCGACGACCTGATCAAGGTCATGAACTTCGATAACGTGGTGCTCATCAGTCATACCCTGGCGCGCCGCGGCTTCAACATCCGCGACGGCAACCCCTGGGTGGGCAGCGCTACCATCGGCGTGCGCGCCAAACCGGGTGTCAACCTGGATCAGCTGAAAGACGAAATCACTGGCGTGTTGCGCGGCGAGCGGCATTTGAAACCCCGCGAAGAGTCCAATTTTGCCCTCAATACGCTGACGATCCTCAGCGGCCTGATGGAGAGTGTGTTCGGCACCCTGAATATCGCGGGTTTTGTGATCGGCATTTTCGCCCTCATCGTGGGCATGTTCTCCGTGGCCAATATTATGTTCGTTTCCGTCCGCGAGCGCACCAATATCATCGGTATCAAAATGGCGCTGGGCGCCAAACGCTGGTTCATCCTGCTCGAAATCCTGTTCGAAGCCGTGGTGCTCTGCGTGGTAGGCGGCCTCATGGGCCTGCTCCTGGTTTGGCCGGTTACCCTTATCGTTTCTTCGTTCTGGGATTTCGACATTCACCTTTCCCTCGCCAATATCGCCATCGGCGTGGTCACCTCGATCATCGTCGGCGTGCTCTCCGGCCTCATCCCGGCCTTTCAGGCCAGCGGCCTCGACCCGGTAGAAGCCATCAGGAAGTAGGGAGTTGGGTTTTGGGAGTTGGGTTTTGGCAAAAGGGTTGTTCCTGCTCTCGGGAAATGCTTCGGATTCAAGAAAAAAATAACCGACTGCTCGCGCGGGACTTTGCCCCGTGTGTGAGGCGCGCCAAGGTCTCAATATCCATTTATGTAAAAAAACGGTAGTATAGCCGGACTACTGGAAGCGTGGCACGGGGCACAGCCCCGCGCCAGCGAGGCAAAAGGGTTGTTCCTGCTCTCGAGGTGTGTCAGGGGGCAGGGAAGTGTTCAAATAACGGTGTCGTAATACCAAAGGCCCGGTGACTGCGCGAGGCTTTTTTACAAATGCAGGACTTCTCCGAAGTCCTGAATAATGGCGGCAAAACGTCTCTATAAATGCGGGATTTCTCCGAAATCCTGATCGGGATGGCGTCTTTACAAACGTTCTGTTCAAGATTTCAGCGGGCGATGTCAAAGCCGGGCGCGAGCCACGGTCGATTGCCGCCCGAACCGCAAGCGTTCCCCGAGAGCAATAACAACCCTTTTGCCAACCCCCAACCCCCAACCCCCAAAACCAAATTCGAGAGCATCCACCCTCCTTTTACCCAATACCCAATACCCAATACCTAACACCTAAAACCCAACTCCTACATACGCAGGTCTTCCACGCGCACGCCGGGGTACTTTTTGGTATCGAAGCTGAAATGATCGGCAGGCAAGGTTTTGTTGGGGGAGAGGCGCGTGATTTTGAAGGTGTAGCGCGAGCCGTCTTTGGCAAAAGCTTTGATGCTTTCAATGGTCAGCGCTTTTTCGTCGACGCTGACGCGGATTTTGGAGTACTCCGAATTGCGGCTGACCGGCTTGAACTCGATATGGGTCAGCAATTTGCCACCGACGGTTGATTTTTCCGTGATGGCGTACAGAAAATCGCCTTTTTGGTAGCGCCGTAGCAGTTCTTTGGGCGTCAGAAACTCGCTCTGGTCGCCGGGGGCGGCGTCGTTGATCTGTACTTCGTTGTTCTTTTTGACGTACACCCAGGTCGTTTTGCCGTCGCTGACGATCACCTGGTCGTCCATATCGAGGCGAAACTGGTTGCCGGCCTGGGCGGTCGTGCCTTTTTGCACTTCCTGAGCCTGGCCGGGCACTTCGAGGGTGAGGGTGAAGGCCAGTTCGAAACTCTTGTAGCCTTCGTATTTTTTGCGAATGTTGTCGAGAATCTTTTTGGCTTCCGGGTCCGACTTTTCCTTTGCAGCCGGCTGCTGAGCCAGGGCCAGGGTGCTGAACAACAGGGCAATCAGGGGCAAAAACAAGTGCTTAGTCATACTTGGGTTGTGATATTTTGCGCAAAAAACGGGATTTCTGCCCTCCAAGTTGTTTATCTGCTGGTTAAAGATTCGCAAATGCCGGGGATGCGAGGATTTGAGGATACGAGGATTCGACTTGGAAAAACCCCTGTTTGTTGAATAAAAAAGCCCGATTGCAACTTTTACTGATTCAAAACCGTTCTATTGAAGAAAAACCGAGACTTTTAACGACGCTCTGCGTCCAATCCATTATTTAATCGGGTAGCGCCCCATTCATCATTTATCATTCATCATTAACAACCAGCTACCCTGTTTTCCCCAATCCTTTTTTAATTTTAGCATGACCAAAAAAAAGAAAAAAGGCGGTAAAAAGTTGACCGCCAGTGAATTGCAAATTTTCCTGCTCCGTTTTCTGCTCGCCCATCCCAAAAAACGCCTGACTGCCCGCCAGATCATCGATCACCTTTCCTTCGAAAATAACAAGGATTCCGTTGAATATGCCCTGCGTCAGCTCGCCCAGGCGGGTTCGGTACGCGAATACGAAGACAACAAATTCGGCGTCGCGCTCGAACGCCTGACCCGCGAAGAAGCGCCCGAACCCGAACCGGAAAAAAGCCCGGCGCCCCCCAAAGGCAAAAAGTTGAAAGAAATCCCTGCCGATCCGCCGCCTGCCGCACCGGTACGCACTTTTGAGAAAAAAACACCGCGCGGCGATCACCGCAAACTCGTCGAAGGCCGCGTCGACATGACCCGCAGCGGCGCTGCCTACATCGTCAGCGAATTGCAGGACACCGACGTGTACGTCGCGCCCAAATACCTCAACGGCGCCCTGCACGGTGATACCGTGCGCGTGCTGCTCTTTCCGCCTGCGCCCCGCCGGCGTGGCCTCGCGCCCCGCAAACCGGAGGGCGAAGTGCTCGAAGTACTGCGCCGCGCCAATGAATTTTTCATCGGCACCCTCCGCAAAAGCCGCAAATACGCCCTGCTTTTGCCCGACAACCCCAACATGCCCGTCGACATCTACGTGCCGCTCGAAGCCGTGGGCCAGGCCCGCGACGGCGATAAAGTGGTGGTCAGGGTGACCGACTGGCAGGAAGGCAAGGGCCGCGCGCCCATCGGCAAAGTGACCCAAACCCTGGGCGAAGTAGGCGGCAACGAGTTCGAAATGAAAAAAATCCTGATCAATGCAGGTTTCGAACTCGACCATTCCGAAGAGGCCCTGGCCGAAGCGGCGCGGATACCCGAACGTATACCGGAACAGGAAATCGCCATGCGCCGCGACTTCCGCGAGGTGCTCACCTTCACCATCGACCCCGAAGACGCCAAAGACTTCGACGACGCCCTTAGCATCCGGAAACTCGACAACGGCAACCTGGAAGTCGGCGTACACATCGCCGACGTCACGCACTACCTCAAGCCCGATTCCCCCATGGATCAGGAGGCTTTCCGGCGCAGCACCTCGGTGTACCTCGTGGATCGGGTCAACCCCATGCTGCCGGAAAAACTGTCCAATAACCTTTGCTCGCTGGTGCCGTATCAGGACCGCCTGACCTTTTCCGCCGTGTTCGAATTCGACGGAAAAGACAAACTGGTGAAGCGCTGGTTTGGCAAAACGGTGATCCATTCGGCCCACCGCTTTTCCTATGAAGAAGCCCAAACCCTGCTGGATAAAAAACCGGCGGAGGCCCTGACCCAACTGGCGATTTTTCCGCAACTGGAATGGGCGATAGCAACCCTCGACCGCCTGGCCAAAAAGATGCGCAAGGAACGCGAAAAGAACGGCGCGATCGGTTTTGAGAG
>JADZFP010000077.1 GCA_020849825.1 Saprospiraceae bacterium | reverse complement strand
CGCATGTTGCGGTGGCTGAGGCAAAACTCGCCGATGGAGGGGTCGAGGGTAAAGCCGTTGACACCGTTGCCGGTGGTGTAGACGAGGATGGTAGAGGTGCCGTAGAGCACGTAACCGGCGGCAACCTGGCGGGTGCCGGGTTGCAGAAAATCTTCGATGGTAGCCGGGCCATTGGGGTCGCTTTTGCGCCGGTAAATGGCGAAAATGGTACCCACGCTCACATTGACGTCGATGTTGGAGGAGCCGTCGAGCGGGTCGAACATGACGACGTAGTGGCTTTTTTTCGAACCGACCTGGGGCACCAGGATAATATCCTTGTTTTCTTCGGAAGCCAGGGCGCAGCACTCGCCGGAGTTTTTGAGGCACTCGATGAGTTTATCGTTGGCGTACACGTCGAGTTTTTGCTGCATGTCGCCGGAGGTGTTTTCGCCCGAATCGGAGGCGCCGAGAATGTTGACCAGGCCGGCTTTGTTCACCTCGCGGTTGATGATCTTGGCGGCTACGCCGATGTCGCGCAACAGGCCGGTGAGCTCGCCGGTGGCGTATTCGAAGTCTTTTTCCGAACGGATGATAAATTCGTCGAGCGTGACGATGCGGTTGCCGGGAATAGAGGCTGTGGTGGCGCCGTTGCCGGAGGGCTTTTTCGTCGAAGTGGCCATGTGCTGTGTGAATGTTTGGTTAGAGCCGAGTGATGTGGTGGTGAGATTTGGCGGGACAAAATTAGGTAAATCCGAAGCAGGATTTAAAATTTAATTCTAGTTAAAGAGATAAAAAATGCTGTTTGTAGTCGGTTTTCCAGGTTTAAATCCTGCTTTATAAAATAATATTCGGTAGTCCGGCATGTGTCGGGAAAGCGCCGGCCCGGGAAACATTCGCTTGAAAAATGACGTTTTAAGACCTGGAACCCTTTCTTGCCGGTTTGTTTTTCTAAAAAGCCACGCTGATTTATGATCAAGTATTTTCCGCTGATTTTGCTCCTTTTCTCCGCCTGTCGCGGCAGTGAAATCGAAGACACACCCCTTCCCACCGAAATCTGCGTGCGCACCCAGCACCACGGCGTGCCCGTACCCAATGCCATGGTGTACATCAAGTTCAACGCCGACAGTTTTCCCGGGTACAAACAACCCTCCGCTTATTTCGACGATTCGGTGCGCACCTCCGGGACCGACGCGCGAGGCTGCATCTCCGCCGTGCCGGAGGGCAAACACTGGCTGATCGCCATCTCTCACGACGATACGTACTACCCGCCCATCGTGTACGGGAGCCTGCCGGTGACCATCTCCCTGAGCGGTCGCCCGAAGATCGACACCATCCTTTACGTGTCCGAAGAACACTAAATACTTCGGAACCTTTTCACAAACTGCCCTTGTTTGGACCGCAAGGTTTACTTTTGCGCCGCTTTTTGCATTTATTCATTTCCCTGATTAGCACATTGGCATATTAGCTAATTAGCACATTCTTATCTCATGTACAGAACCCATACCTGCAACGAACTCCGTCTTTCGGACATCGATAAAACCGTCACCCTCGCCGGCTGGGTGGCCGTCAGCCGCGACCTCGGCGGCCTCACCTTCGTCGACCTGCGCGACCGCTACGGCATCACGCAGCTTGTGTTTGATATGGACGACAATGCCGATCTCTGCACCCGCGCCCGCGGCCTGGGCCGGGAATTTGTGATTCAGGCGACCGGCGCCGTGCGCGAACGCGCTTCCAAAAACCCCAACCGCGATACCGGCGATATCGAAATCCGCGTGACGGATTTCAAAGTGCTCAATACGGCCAAAACCCCGCCATTCACCATTCAGGATGAAACCGACGGCGGCGACGACCTGCGCATGAAATACCGCTACCTCGACCTGCGCCGCAACGCTGTGCAGAAAAACCTCGTTTTCCGCTCCAACCTGGCCATCGAAACGCGCAAATACCTCGCCGGCGAAGGTTTCCTCGAAGTGGAAACCCCCAACCTGATCAAAAGCACACCCGAAGGCGCCCGCGACTTCGTGGTGCCCAGCCGTATGAACAAAGGGCAGTTTTACGCCCTGCCGCAGTCGCCGCAGACCTTCAAACAAATCCTCATGGTGGCCGGCTTCGATAAATATTTCCAGATCGTCAAGTGCTTCCGCGACGAAGACCTGCGCGCCGACCGTCAGCCGGAATTCACCCAGATCGACTGTGAAATGTCGTTTGTGCACCAGGAAGATATCCTGCGCACTTTCGAGGGCCTGACCAAACACCTGTTCCGCACCACTTTCGGTATCGAACTGCCCGACTTCCCGCGTATGACCTACGACGAGGCCATGAGCCGATTTGGTTCCGACAAACCCGATCTGCGCTTCGGCATGGAGTTCGCCGACCTTTCCGACGTAGCCAAAGGCAAGGGCTTTCAGGTGTTCGACAGCGCCGAAGCGGTCCTCGGCATCTGCGCGCCCGGCTGCGCAGAGTATTCCCGCAAACAGATCGACGAACTCACCGAATGGGTCAAACGCCCCCAGATCGGCGCCAAAGGCCTGGTGTACGTCAAGTACGAAGCCGACGGCTCCGTCAAATCTTCGGTGGATAAATTTTACAGCCCCGACGACCTGAAAGGATGGCTCGACCGCTGCGGCGCCCAGCCCGGCGATATGTTGCTGCTGCTTTGCGGCGACGACGAAAAGACACGCAAGCAACTCAGCGAACTCCGCCTCGAAATGGGCGCCCGGCTGGGTCTGCGCAAACCCGGCGACTTCAAGCCGCTCTGGGTGGTCGATTTTCCGCTGCTCGAATGGGACGAGGAGGAAGGCCGCTTTTTTGCCATGCACCACCCCTTTACCTCGCCCAAACCTGCCGATATTCCCAAAATGGAATCCGACGATCGCGCCACGCTCAAAGGCATCCGCGCCGATGCCTACGACCTGGTGCTCAACGGCGTCGAGATCGGCGGCGGCTCCATTCGTATCCACGACCGCGACCTGCAAAGCCGCAACTTCCGCCTGCTCGGCTTCACACCCGAAGAAGCAGAGGCCCAGTTCGGCTTCCTGCTCGGTGCTTTCGAATACGGCGCGCCTCCGCACGGCGGTATCGCTTTCGGCTTCGACCGCCTCTGTGCGGTGATGAACGGCGCCAACTCGATCCGCGACTTTATCGCGTTCCCGAAAAACAACCAGGG
>JADZFP010000076.1 GCA_020849825.1 Saprospiraceae bacterium | reverse complement strand
TGCATATCCAACAATTTCCAGAAATGGCAATGCCGATAATCTTGCACTTTTTCCTAGATTAATTGATGAAAAGAAAGTCTGGATTGATTCGGTGCAGTTCATTGAAATCATAGAAAAAGTAGGACACAGATTTAAGTGGAAAATCCATGATTTTGCCAATTCATTCAAATCAGATGGCGAGATTGAATGGAAAAATAGAGCTCCACAATATGAAATTAAACCAGGACAGAGTATTCGGGTACATGAGGAAGATGGGATGATAGTGGCTGTTTATAATGAAGACGGCGATTTAATAGAGCCCATTTAGGAAAACAGATATTGATTATATTTTATATTGAAACTCGAACATAAAATGCCCGAAAAAATCCTCCTTCTCTTCCTCCTCGGCTTCCCCCTCTCCCTTTCCGCCCAATCCCCCGCCCTCTACGACGACCGCATCGTCGGAGCAATCTACCTCGAACTGCCCGCTGATTCGCTCCAGCAGCTCATCGGCACCCAGGAAAACGAGCACTACTACCGCGCCCGGTTCATCTTCGACGACGGCGCCACCCGCGATACCCTCGACGACGCGGGCCTGCGCCTGCGCGGCAACACCTCGCTGGCCGCGGCCAAAAAATCATTCAAAATCAGCTTCAACGAATACGCGCCGGGCCGCGAATACCAGGGCGTGCGCAAACTCAGCCTGCGCGCCCAACACAACGACCCGACCCTGGTGCGCGAAAAACTGTTCTACGAAGTCTGGAAAAAAGCCGGCATGCCCGAACGCCGCGCGGCTTTCGTACGGCTCTACATCAACCAGCAGTACCGGGGCCTGTACACCAACATCGAAGAACTCGACAAACAATGGCTTGGCCGTACCTACCCCGACAACGACGGCAACCTCTACAAATGCACCTGGCCGGCCAGTCTCGCCTACCTGGGCCCCAACGAACAGACCTACAAAAACCTCCTCAACAACCCCGAAGAACGCGCCTACGACCTGAAAACCAACGAAGAAGAAGACGATTACAGCCGTTTGGTCACCCTCATCACCGTCCTCAACCAACCCGTCGACGCCGATTACCCCGCCGAAATCAGCCAGATTCTGAACGTCGACCAGGCGCTCAAAGCCTACGCCATCGACGTGGCTACGGGTAACTGGGACGACTATTTTTACCTCCAGAACAATTACTACCTCTACGACAATCCGGCAACCGGCCGCTTCGAATTTATCACCTACGACACCGATAATACCTTCGGCATCGACTGGCTGAACATCGACTGGGCACGGCGGAACGCCCTGGAATGGCATCACCCCGACATGCCGCGCCCCCTCGCCACGCAATTGCTGGCCGTGCCGGCTTTCCGCGAACAATACATTCGCTACCTCGATACAATCACGCGGCTGATCGTACTGCCCGACTCCATCTTTCCGCGCATCGACAGTCTGCACCAGCTCATCACCCCGGCCACCGTGGCCGACGTGTACCGCACCCTCGATTACGGCTACGACGTGGCCGATTTTCACAACGGCTTTACCCAAACCATCGACAGCCATACGCCCTATGGCATCAAACCATTTCTGGGCCTGCGGGGCGACAGCACGCTGAGCCAGATCGCCGGCCTGCTGAGTGCGGCGGAGGAGCCGGGCCTTTCATTGCCCGAAGTGCTGGTTTACCCCAACCCGGCGTCCGACTGGCTGTACGTCCGGTTTCAGCCCGTGTTTTATCCCGCGCCCATGTGCCTCAGCCTGTATGCCGCGACCGGGCAGTTCAGTCAAAGCTGGGTTTGGGATGCGCCCGTAGCGCCCCTGGTCGTGCCGCTGCACGAGCTGCCCGAGGGGGTGTATTTTTTGCACATCGAGGCGGCGGGACAAAGCCGGCAGCAGGTGTTGGTAAAAAGGAAAATGTAAAAGGCCCTATTTATTTCCCGTCTTTTCCTCCCGGTAGAACACCTTGCTTACGATCTTCCATTCTCCATTGATTTTCAGCAAACTGAAATAATCGAGAAAGCGGAAGTTCGGGTATTCGCACACCACGGCGCCCTGGGCGGCCGAACCGGTGACCTTGTAATAGGTGATGCGGCACTGGCGGTCCTGGGTTTTGCCGGCGCCGGCTTTGGCGCGGTTGAGGAAGTCGGCGATGGGCACGTCTTTGAATTCGCCGGTTTTGTTGTCCACAAATTTCATGGATGCGGAGGGGTGGAAAGCCCGGATCAGGCGCGTGGTATCGCCATAGGTGCCGCCGTCCATGTAGTCGAGCAGGCATTCCATTACGGCCACCTCGTCGGCGGTTTTTTTCTGGGCGGAAAGGGTGGGAGAAAGGCCGAACAGGCCGAGCGCCAGCAGCGCGGGGAGCAGTATTGTTTTCATAGTCCAAATTTTGGACAAACATAGGCTGCCTGCCCGCGCTGCCGGCGGGCCGATTCGACCATCGGGCGGAAAGGCGGGCCGGAGAACCGGCTGGCGACCCGCAACGGCAAATTTTTAAAAACTGTCGACTTCCCGGTAGGCTTTGATCACCGCCGTTTCGCCGTCCTTGCCTTCTTTCGAATTGCCGTGTTCCATACCGAGAATGCCGGTATAACCTTTGTTGTGGATGTGTTTGAACACGTTTTTGTAGTTGATTTCGCCGGTGGTCGGTTCCTTGCGGCCGGGGTTGTCGCCGATCTGGAAGTAGGCGATTTCGTCCCAGGCCGCGTCGATATTGGGGATCAGGTTGCCGTGCTGAATCTGGATGTGGTAGAGGTCGTAGAGGATTTTGCAGGCGGGGCTGTCGACGGCCCGGCAGATCAGGTAGGTTTGGGGAACGTCGGTGAGGAACAGCCCCGGGTGGTCGCGGAAGTTGAGCGGTTCGAGCACCATTACGAGGCCGTGGGGTTCGAGGATATCGGCGGCGCGGCGCAGCGATTCGACCACGTTGGCGGTTTGGTAGTCTTTGTTGAGGCGGAGGTCGACGTGGCCGGGCACGACGGTCATCCATTTGGCGTTGCAGCGTTTGGCGACCTCGACGGCGTTGCGGATGTCGCGCAGGAACTCTTCGCGTTTGTCTTTGTTGCCGGAGGCGAGGTTGGGTTCTGACCAGTAAATTTTATGGGCCACAAACACGCCCATGGCGATGCCGAGCTGGTTCATGAGTGCGCCCATTTTTTCCTGCAGGGCCGGTTCACGGCCGCTCATGCCGTTGTCTTCGAAGGCGGTAAAGCCCTGATCGGCCATAAAACGCAGCTGATCGAGGATGTCGGGCCCGGCCGACTGGCGGAACATGCCGTCGTGGGGCGCATAGCGAAGGCGGAAGGGCTGTCCGGCGGTGGGTGTTGATTGTTCGTTGGCGGCAAAAAGGGCGGCAGGGGCGGCGCTGAGGGCCAGGGTGCTTTTGACAAAATTGCGGCGGTGCATGGACGGAATTTTTTGAAATAAATTTTGGTTTTGATGGAGGGAAAGTTGCGACAAATCGTCGGCATTGGCGCGCTTGGTTGCAATTTTCTGTCTGCAATTCCTTTAATTTTGCAGCAACAGAATGTCTTTAAAAGAAAACTAATAAAACTAATCTGGCTTCCTTTTTGAAACAGGAAGGCTTCGAACCGGCATCTGGAGAATGACGCCGCCTTTCCTACCTTTGCACCCATGACTATCGAACAACGCCCGCTCAAGATCTACAACACCCTCAGTGGTCAGAAAGAACCCTTTGCACCCCTCGAACCCGGCCATATCGGCATGTACGTGTGCGGCCCGACCGTGTACTCCGACGCCCACCTGGGCAACTGCCGCACGTACGTCAGCTTCGACGTGATTCACCGCTATTTCCGCCACCTGGGCTACCGGGTGCGCTACGTACGCAACATCACCGACGTAGGTCACCTGACCGACGACGGCGAAGACCGCATGGCCAAAGGCTCCCGCGTCGCGCAACTCGAACCCATGGAAGTGGCGCAGAAATACACGCTGGGCTTCCACGACATGATGCGCATTTTCAACACCCTGCCGCCCAGCATCGAACCCCGCGCCACGGGGCATATCCCCGAGCAGATCGAAATGGTACAGGCCATCCTCGACAACGGACTGGCCTACGAACGCAACGGCTCGGTGTATTTCAACGTGCGCAAATTCATCGAAAACAAACCGGGCGTGTACGGCTCGGTGAGCGGCCGCGTGGTGGAAGACCTCTTTGCCGAAACCCGCGAACTCAAAAATCAGGATGAAAAAGACCACCCTGCCGATTTCGCCATCTGGATGAAAGCCCGTCCGCAGGACATTATGGTCTGGAACAGCCCCTGGTCGGTCGGGTTTCCCGGCTGGCACCTCGAGTGCAGCGCCATGAGCACCAAGTATCTGGGCCAAACCTTCGACATCCACGGCGGCGGCTCTGACCTGAAATTCCCG
Source organism: Saprospiraceae bacterium (assembly GCA_020849825.1). GTDB lineage: Bacteria > Bacteroidota > Bacteroidia > Chitinophagales > Saprospiraceae > M3007. The sequence continues at coordinate 8,092 of JADZFP010000076.1, read as the reverse complement.
CACCACGAAAACGAAGTGGCGCAAAACTTCGGCGCTTGCGGCTGCGCTCCCGCCCGTTTCTGGATGCATGCCAACATGCTGCTCCTCAATGGCAAAAAAATGTCGAAATCGGACGGCAATACCATCACGCCCCACGAGTTGTTCAGCGGCGACAGCCCGCACGTCACCAAAGGTTATTCGCCTATGGTGGTGCGCTTTTTTATGCTCATGGCCCACTACCGCAGCACGCTCGATATCACCGACGAGGCGCTGCAGGCCGCTGAAAAAGGCTATCGCAAACTGATGGATACCAACCAGTTGCTGCAAAGCCTGAGCGTGGACGCCTCCGACTACGACGGCTCCGAAAGCGATACGGACCGCGCCGTTTTGGCGGCCATCGAAGATGCCTACCAGGGCCTCGACGACGATTTCAACACGGCCATCGCCCTGGCGGCGCTCAGCGAACTCGGCAGCTACGTACACAAATACGCCAACGGCCAGTTGCCCGCCGGCGCTTTGTCGCCTTGGGTCATCGAACGCCTTAAAACTGCTTTCCAGACCTTCCTGTTCGATATTCTCGGGCTGCAGGATGAAGCCGGGGCGGGCGCCGACAACCAGACGGTCGACGGTCTTATGCAGCTCATTCTCGACATCCGCGCCGGCGCCCGCGCTCAGAAAGACTGGGCGACCAGCGACAAAATCCGCGACGCCCTGGCGGCTGCCGGCATCACGGTGAAGGATGGAAAAGACGGGGCGACGTGGAGCCGCGGCTGATATCTTTGTTGCGCGCAGAGGGGTGAGTATTTCACGCGAAGAGTGCAAAGAAGCAAAGCGCGCAAAGGCGGTTGTGGATTCAAGTAGCGATCGAAAAACACGCAATGAGAGAAATCAAAACAGACAAGCAAAACTCTCTGCGTCTCTGCGCCTCTGCGTGAAACAAAAAAATGTTGCACGCAGAGACGCAGAGGCACAGAGAAAATACAAGGAAGCCCCTTTGCGAACTTTGCGACTTTGCGTGACACCAAGTTTTCACGCCAAGTCGCCAAGCGCGCGAAGTGCGTAAAGCTTACACGAGCCCCTCTGCGTCACTGCGCCTCTGCGTGAAACAAAAAAATGTTGCACGCAGAGACGCAGAGGCACATAGAAAATACAGGGAAAACCCCTTTGCGAACTTTGCGACTTTGCGTGACACCAAATTTTTCACACAATCCCGCAAATCCGCACAGCCCGCTGTGTGCAATATAAATTCAAGTATTCAAACCGGTTAAAAACGGCTGTTTTATAACCTTTTGGTGGAAAATTCGTTTTAATACCCCGGCTTTCCCGCAACTTTAGCCGGTAACTATTTATCCTGGATTATGGTGCGCGACAACTATTCCCTGCTCATCGAAAAGCTCGATGGATTTATTCGCAAATTCTACGTCAATCAGCTGCTGCGCGGCGCGTTGTATACCGTAGGGCTCGTGCTCGGCCTGTTCATTGTGCTGAACGTACTGGAGTATTATTTTTACTTCAATTCCAAGGTGCGAACCGGCATGTTCTGGGGCTTTTTGCTCATCAGCGGCGCGGCTTTGTACCGCTGGATTGCCCTGCCGCTCCTGCACTATTTCCATCTGGGCAAAGTCATCAGCCACGAACAGGCAGCCCAGATCATCGGGCAGCATTTCGCCGGTGTAAAAGACAAACTGCTCAATATCCTGCAACTCAAACAACAGAGCAGCAACGCCATTTACGCCGACCTGATCAACGCCTCGATCAATCAAAAAAGCGAAGAGATCAAACTGGTGCCCTTCAAAATGGCCATCGACCTGCGCAGCAACCGCAAATACCTGCGCTACGCCCTGCCGCCGGTTTTGTTGCTTCTTTTTCTCTTCCTCGGTGCGCCCAACATCCTGCGCGAAGGCGCCTACCGCCTCTGGAACAGCAACAAGGCTTTTGAAAAACCCGCTCCCTTCCGCTTCATCCTGCAAACCGACAGCCTTCGGGCCGTGCAGTTTTCCGACTACGTTTTGAAAGTAAAAGTAGAAGGACAAGCCCTGCCCAATGAAGTGTTTATCAACCTCGGCAAGGTGCAGTACCGCCTGACCAAAGATGCGCCGAACGAATTTTCCTACAAATTCTCCAACGTCCAGCTGGACACCAAATTCAACTTGTTCTCAGGCGCCGTCGAAAGCCGCGAGTATTTGCTGAACGTGCTGCGCAAGCCGAATATCTTGTCGTTCAACGTCAAACTCAACTACCCCAGCTACCTCGGCCGCCCCAACGAAGAACTCTCCAATGTGGGCGACCTCGTCATCCCGCAAGGCACCAATATCGGCTGGGTGTTCAACGTGCAAAATACCGACCACCTCAGCATGCGCTTCGGCAACGAAGCCGCCGCCGAAGCCAAACGGTTCGACGACGAACTCTTCTCATTCAGCCGCCGCGCGCTTAAAGACGAACCGTATAAAATATTCATCGCCAACGAATTACTGCCGAATGGTGACTCCGTGGCGTACACCGTGACGATTATCCCCGACCAGCACCCGCAGATTTCGGTCGAGGAATTCCGCGACAGCACCAACAAACGTATGATCTTCTTCGCCGGCGATGCCGCCGACGATTACGGATTGCTCAACCTGACCTTCAACTATCAGGTGAAAAAAGCCAAGGGGGGCCAGCTGCCGCTCAGCACCCTCAAACTGAACAAACCCGCCGGCAAACAAATCCAGTACGAACATACCTGGGACCTCCGCAACATCGACCTGGCTCCCGGCGACGAGATTACCTATTACTTCGAAGTGGGCGACAACGACGCCGTCAACGGCTCCAAAACCGCCCGCACCAACCTCATGCAATGGCGCATGCCCAGCCTCGCAGAGGTGGAAAAACAGCAGGCCGAAAATTCGGAGCAGATCAAAAAAGACCTCGAAAAAGCCCTGAAAGAAAGCGCCAAGGTCAACGAGGAAATGAAAAAACTGCGCGACAAAATCCTGCAGCAGAAAAACCTCGACTGGCAGTCGCGCAAAGAACTCGAACGCCTGCTCGAACGCCAGAAACAAATCCAGCAACAGCTCGAACAGGCTAAACAAAACTTCCAGGAAAATCGCCAGCAACAGCAGGAAATGAACCAGCAGCAAACCGAGGACCTTCAGAAAAAAGAAGAGCAACTCGAAAAGCTGATGGAAGAAGCCCTCTCTCCCGAGCAAAAACAACTCATGGAAGAGATCGAAAAAATGCTCCAGGAAATGAACAAGGAGGAGATGCTGGATAAAATGGAGCAAATGCAACTCAACAACGAGGAACTCAACAAGGAACTCGACCGCCTCCAGGAACTCTACAAACAACTGGAAGTGGAAAACATGCTCCAGCAACAGATCGACAAACTGGAAGAACTGGCCAAAGAACAGGACGAACTGAATAAAGAGACGGAACAACAACAGCAAAACGAGGAGCAAAAGGGCGACCAGCAAAACCAGGACGAGAAAAAAGACGGCCAGAAATCAGATCAGGAACTCCAGCAACAACAGGAGGAACTGAATAAAAAAATGGACGACCTCCAGAAAAAACAACAGGAGCTCGAACAAAAGAATAAAGAACTGAAACGCCCTCAGAAGATCGAAGATAGCCAGCAGGAAATGCAGGACATCAAAAACGACATGAAAGACGCCGGCCAGCAACTCGAACAAAAGCAAAAGAACAAAGCCGGTAAAAAACAGAAATCGGCCTCCAACAAGATGAAAAACCTCGCCAACAAGATGAAGCAAAACCAGTCGGACGGCGAGATGGAACAAATGGAGGAAGACATTGCCATGCTGCGCCAATTGCTGGAGAACCTCATCGGCCTGTCGTTCGCTCAGGAGCAGAATATGAAAGACATCGCTGCGACGACCATCAATACGCCGCGCTATGTCGAACTGACCCAGCAACAATACAAGATCAAAGACGACTTCAAAATCGTAGAAGACAGCCTCCAGGCACTGGCCAAGCGCAATTTCAAACTCGAAGGCGTTGTCACCGAAAAAGTTACCGAAGTCAAAAGCGCCATCGGCGACGCCGTTTCCGAACTCGAGGAACGCCGCACCGGCACTGCCACCGAGCAACAACAACGCAGCATGAAAGCCATGAACGACCTGGCCCTGCTCCTGTCAGAAATCATGAACAACATGCAGCAGGAAATGGCCGCCAACATGCCCGGCAACCAATCGTGCCAAAAACCCGGCGAGGGCGAAGGAAAGAGTGGCAAAAAACCCATGGACAAGATCACCAAAGGCCAGAAAAGCCTCGGCGATCAGATGCAGGATCTCAAGCAACGTATGGAACAAGGCAAGGGCCAGGGCACCATGAGCAAGGATTTTGCCCAAATGGCCGCCCAGCAAGCCGCTATGCGCAACGCGCTGCGCGAATTGCAAAAGCAAAAACAGGCCGAAGGCAAAGGCTCCAAAGCCCTCGACGAACTCATGCAGGAAATGGAGAAAAACGAGGTCGATCTGGTCAACAAACGCCTGACCAATGAAATGCTCAAGCGCCAGGAACAAATCATGACCCGCCTGCTCGAAGAAGAACGCGCCGAACGCGAACGCGAACAGGACGAACAGCGCCAGGCTCAAACCGCCCAGCAACAACCCGCCAAACTCCCGCCGGCCCTCGAAGAATACCTGAAAAAACGCCGCGCAGAAGTCGATATGTACCGCACGGTGTCACCTTCGCTCAAACCTTATTACAAAGGCCTCGTGGAAGAGTATATCAAGGCGGGGCAATGAAAAAAGGGGGTTGATGAATAAGGGTTGATAAGGGTTTATGGGGTTTATAAAAGGGTTTATCCTTCTCTCGGAAGGGTAAACCCTTTTTTAGTATGGTTTTGCGCCGCGGTATCTGCCATTCATCTGCGAAAATCTGCGGGAAATAAAAATGCCCGGCAGGATGGAAGGCACTTGTGCCACCAAACCGATACATTTCGATTAGACCCATGAAAAAAGGGTTTATCCTTCCGAGAGAAGGATAAACCCTTTTATAAACCTTATCAACCTTTTCTATCAACCCTCATCAACCTCCCTTAACCACCTTCCTCGTCATCGCCTGTCCGTTGGCGCTGACGCGAAGCAGGTAAAGGCCGGCGGGCACATTGCTCAGGTCGATGCTTTCGACCAGAGAGCTGCCGCGTTGCGGGTTGCTGGTCCAGACGGTTTTGCCCAGCAGGTCGAAAAGTTCGAGGCGCACCTCGGTGGGCGTATCGAAATCGAGGAAAAGTGTCGTCCAGCCATTGGTCGGGTTGGGTTGCAGGGCGATGCGCGTCAGGCCCGCGAGGTCCTGCGTCGACGAAACGCCGATGCTGACGCTCAGGGTGCCGGAGCAGCCCAGGGCGTCGGTAACGGTTACGCTGGCGTCGCCGACGGGCAGGTTGGTTGCTGTTTGGGAGGTTTGACCGTTGCTCCACAGGTACTGGTACGGCGGGTTGCCGATACCGACATTCACGGTTGCCGTGCCGTTGTTGAGGTTCGGGTTGGCATTGGTCACGTCGGCAGTGAGTTCGAAATCGGCCGGGCACGACAGCAGGTTGATGTTGTCGAGGTCGAAATAGTAGTCGCCCGAAGCCCAGGTGCCTACGAAGCGGATACGGATCGATTCGTTGGCGTAGTTGCCCAGACCGATTTTGATTGTTGTCAGGTTGATGTCGGGTACGTGGTTGAGGGCGTTGATGGTGTACACCGTGGTGTAGGTTTGTCCGCAATTGTCGGAAACCTGAACATCCACTTTGTTGCCGAGGCCGAGGGTAGTCGGTACGGTGCCGGCGCCGCTGAAATTGGAGATACGGTAGTCGAAGCGCAGGGTATCATTGGCGCCCAGTACGCCGTAACGCGGCAGTTCGTGGGTAAAGCTCGGGTTGCTCACCCACAGGTTATGCGCCAGTACGTAGGAAATATTGTTGTGCGTATTGGTGATGAAGCCGTTGCTCGTCCAGCCGTCCGGCAGCAGCATACCTTCGAAGTTTTCCTGAAAAGGCACAGCTCTCGGGCGGTGGTCTACCGAGTACGTAACAGTGTCATTGATCAGGTTTTGCTCGTCGAGCAGCAGCGTCCAGGCTTTGATATTGGAAACTTGGTCGCGGCTGTCGAAGGGTTGGGTAAAGGTATAGGTGAAAATTTCGTCGGGGTTCAGGGTGGTTGCACCGACGTTTTCGACAACAGCCGGTCCGTCGTTGACGGAGTAGGCTACCTGGAAGAAGTTTTGCGGCTGGGTGCCAAAGTTGGCAAACTGGAACAGCACTTTGTCGTCTTCGAGACCGCACTCGAGGGCATCGCCTGTTGTCGTGATACTGACGGCTGCGAGGTCGTCGGCCACGGGCACGTAAATGCGTATGTCGTCGACAGCCATACCGCCGATGAACTGGACGGAAGGGTCGGCCCCGAAGCCGAAGCGCAGGCGCACTTCGCTTTCACCGGCAGCGCCGGTCAGGCTGTGGCGAGCTTTGATCCAGCCCGGCGTTTGTCCGGCCCATACGTCGCCCAATCCGGCATTGACGTTAAAGAACGTGTACCAGTTGAAGCCCTCGCCGATTTCGCCGACGCGGTCCCAGTTTTGACCGCCGTCGATCGACATTTCGAGGAAGCCGCCGTCGTAGGAGAATTCTGTGAAATAATTGAGCGAAAACTCGATTGCGGGGTCCTCGGTCAGGTCGCTGAAATCGAAACAGGGGGAGTTGATGTAGGAGCGTTCGTTGGAATTATAGGCGCCGTCGAGGTTGGTCACCCAGGCATTTACACCGCTGGCTGCCGAAGGCATGCTGGGTTTGTCGGGCGTACCAAACTCCCAACTCGGGTTGTTGCTATCGAGCGTATCGACGTACCAGCCGCCGCTCCAGTTTTCAAAATCCTGCGTATAGGGCGCGATCAGGCGATTGACAACGTACAGGTAAAAGGTATCGTTGTCGGTTTGCTGATCGCCGGTCATTTCCGACCAGGCGGCAATCAGGTATTCACCGGGTTCGGAAAAGTCGAAAAACGTTTCAAAAACAAGTTGTTCAGTGCTGTCTTTCCCCAAAACGCCGGTGTAAAACCCGTCCTGCGGTTGAGGAACGCCGCCGCTCACGCCGTTGACGCTGAAATTGAACGGAATAAGCGACTGCGGATTGGCGCCGTAGTTGCTCATCTGGATACTAATGGTTTCGATACCCAGGTCGCAGCCGCTTTGCGGCGAGGTGATGGCGGAGATGCCAACGTCGTTGGCCCAGTAAGTTTCAAAGGAATAAGGACCCGCCTGATCGGCAAATCCCGCGGCGCCGCAATCTTGCAGCAGGTAAAAATCGTAGGCTGTTTTTTGCTGCAAGCCATTGATCGTGACTTTGGGTACCGTCACGTAAAGCGTGTCGCCCACGCCCGGGCCGGGTACAAAACCCGCTGGCCCGTAAATGACGTACCAGCCGACGTACGGCCCTACACCCACCGGCGTCCAGCGATATTTGGCGCGGTCGGCATAAATATTTTCCGCCTTGACGTCGATTGGTTTCAAACAATCAGGACATACGCCGGTCGTTTCAAAGATTTCCCCCGGCGTCAGCAAACCCGATTGAAATACCAGGTTGCCGGAATAATCGTAAATGGCAAAACTGACTTCTGCGACAAAAAAACCGGGCGTCCAGTTGAGGGTGAGCGGTTCGCCGGTTTGAACCGTAAAATACGCCGTGCTGTCTACACCGTTGCCAAAAGGAAACCCTTGCAGGCTGAAAGGCATGACAGAGGCGCCGCTGGTGATGGTCAGGATACCGCCGTTCCAGCCGTCTCCGAAGGAGTCGAACATTTCAATGCGGTATTCGCACTGGGCCGAGGCCTGGCGGAGGAACAAAGAAAAAAGGGCAATCGATGCCAGGCGGAGTAATCTTAATTTCATGAGCGAATGCGATTTTTAGCCTTCATAAAAAGACTTCCAAAGATAGGTGAAGGTTTTGGGTTTTGGGTGTTAGGTTTTGGCAAAAGGGTTACTGCTGCTCTCGAAGCGGGTATTGGGTGTTAGGTGTTAGGTTTTGGCAAAAGGGTTACTGCTGCTCTCGAAGCGGGTATTGGGTTTTAGGTGTTAGGTTTTGGCAAAAGGGTTACTGCTGCTCTCGAAGCGGGTATTGGGTGTTAGGTGTTAGGTT
>JADZFP010000075.1 GCA_020849825.1 Saprospiraceae bacterium | reverse complement strand
ATTATCCAGGATCAGTCGTTGATCAAGCGGCAAAGGGTTCGCCAGGGGAAAAGAATCATGCGACCGGTTCGCATAACCTGTTTTATCCAGATTTGCCCCCAGAATGCTGACTTCAGGTAGCGTCTGTTCGAGAGAATCCGGTTGTTGTGCGTGGCTGCTGAAAGAAAAGAGCAACAACAATTTGCACAACAAGCCCAGCAGCAGGCGCCGCAAAAAAAAGGGCAGCCCGAAGATTACCTGAACCTTTGGGCTGCCGCTTTGAATATTTATGCCATTCATGTCAGAACTGGCATGTGCTGATAATTTCCTCGTAATCCGGTCGGTCCCAGGCTGCACTGTGAATAAAGGAATTTTTGATTTCTCCTTTGTACAGCACAAAAACGCCGGGCATCTGAAAGCCATCGCCAATCTCCTCGTTGTGGTATTCAAAACCGTGGCCTTCGATTACGCCGGCTTGAAAGCCCCGTATCCAGTTCATCAGGCCAAAGAGTTGACCGGGAGTGCCCCGGCCCAACCCGAAAGCGCCATAGAATCTTTTTTGCGGATCGGAGATATGGTGGACTGGGAACAGTTTGTATTTTTTAAAAAACTTTTCAGCCACGCTTCGCTCTTTGGCCATGTGAACCATGACGACTTCAGCGCCTTTCGATTCAAATTTCTCCCGTCGGCGGGCGATATCGTCGATCGCTTCGCGGCAGAAAGAACATCCGAAATGGCGCAGAAAAACGAGCAAAACAGGTCGAGTGTCAGCCAGTTCGCCGAGGTTCTGGCTGGAATTCATCAGTTTCATCTCGTACCAAAAAGTTGGCGTCATAAGCGGCTAAAAAGTTGTTGTTAATATCAAATCAGGTTCATACCGTTCAGTGCATCCACGATTTCCTGTACGGCAGCCGCGGATTTGTTCAGCAGTTCCTGTTCATCTTTCTTCAAACGAAGTTTGATGATTTCCTGCACGCCTTTGCGGCCGAGTTTGACCGGCGCTCCGACGAAAATGTCTTTCAATTTGTACTGACCATTGAGCCGGACGCAGGCCGGGACGATCCGTTTTTCGTCTTTCCAGATCGAAATTGCCATTTGGGCAGCAGCAGCGCCTGGGGCGTACCAGGCAGAGGTGCCCATCAGGTTGACCAGTTCGCCGCCGCCGAATTTGGTGCGTTCGATGATCGCTTCGAGTTTGTCTTTGCGAATCAGTTCCGTCACCGGGATGCCGCTCACCGTGGTGTAGCGCGGCAGCGGCACCATGGTATCGCCGTGGCCGCCCATCAGCATGGCCTGGATGTCTTTCGGCGAGCAGTTGAGTTCTTCGGCGAGGAAGGCGCGGTAGCGGGCCGTATCGAGTACGCCGGCCATGCCCAATACGCGCTTGTCGCTCAGTCCGGAGGCGCGCCAGCAGGCATAGGTCATTACATCGAGCGGGTTGGATACGACGATGATGATCGGGTTTTTGGAATATTTCATGATGTTTTGCGTGACCGACACCACGATTTTGGCGTTAGTGGCGATCAGGTCGTCGCGGCTCATGCCCGGTTTGCGCGGTACGCCGGCCGTGATGACCACGATATCCGAATTGGCCGTCAGTGCATAATCGTCGCCGCCGGTGAGGCGGGTGGAATAGCTATCGACCGGGGCTTGTTGCCAGGTATCGAGCGCTTTGCCTTTGGCCATATTACCCTGGATATCGATCAATACAACTTCGTTGAAAATATCTTCATGCGCCAAAACATTGGCACAGGTCGCGCCAACGTTACCGGCGCCGACAACAGTGACTTTACTCATGGGTTATAGGAAAGATTTGATGGAAAAAAGTTTGTTTCGAGGGCGGCAAAATTAGGTAAAAAATTCCCGAACCGTTGCCTGCCTCCACCTTTCTGTAGTGGGCTATGCCAGTTTTTTACTTAATTATGGCAGTCGATTGTCAGGGCTGTGAAATGGAGGGTCAGAATTGCAAATCGAGGGCTTCGATATCTACCGAGTATCCGGAAAAATTACCGTACCCCCCGACAATGTTGTTATACACAGCATCGGGGTCGGAAAGCGGCAGATTGTTCCCTTGCCGGGCCAGGGAAAGATGATACCGGTAAAATTCGCCCGAGAGCGTGCGCCATTCGATCAGAATCCTGCGCGGTTTTTCCGTCTCGGGATTAAAAGGAATCAGGGCATCGAGCCGGATGGCATCCCTGTCGTCGTCCCAGAATTTTTCATCAACCAGGATAACGGGCTCCGGGATATTGTGCAGCAAGGCCAGGGTGGGGCCATCGGTCAGAAACGCGGAGCTCCCTTCGTAGAAATAATCGGGCACCTGTTGCCCGTTTACCACTTTAAACACTTCTATTTCATGTTTTAAAGCAAAAGCAAAAAATCGATTCTGTCCGGGCATGACCGAAGGTTTCAGCACCAGGGGCAATCGAAGCGCCTGCCTGAGGCTGTCCCATCCGACGATACGGATACTGGCCCAATCGACCTGAATAGGCATGAGTGGAACCTGTTCCGGTATACTGCTTTCACTACTGGCATCGGGCAAGCCGTCGGCTTGTACGTAAAGCCGGTAATCGACGCCTTTTTCAGCGGGAAGCTGGCCCTGCCAGTATTTCAGATTTTTGTCGAAGACGAGGCTTTCAAGCAGTTGATCGTCGCGAAAAACCGAAACCGAAGCGTTTTCAAGCACCTCCGGTTGCCCGGCAGCATAAGTTGGCCGACTGAGGGTCAAGCGGGTCCTTATCGGTTCTCCGGTTGTAAAATGGCTGACGGCGACAATTTTTTCAGGTTCCTCGGGCAGGTCGATCTGAATCTCTCGCGCGCAAGAAATCAGCCAGGTAAAAAACAAAATGACGGACAATCGAATAAGCTCGGGTTTCATTCGTGGATTAAAATTTTAAATCGTACCGAAAAACCGGCAATACCGGCAACAAGGTATATTGAATCGCCCTTCCCTTTATACCGCTGCCCGAATCTACGTAAATAAAAAATGGGTTGGCGCGATTGTAAAGATTGAATACGCCCAACTGGAGACCGTGCTGCAATCGTTTGCCCGACGACCATTGGGCATTCAGCGACAGGTCGAGCCGGTGATAGGCCGGCAAACGGTACCCGTTTACCTCGGTGTAGGCAAAAACTTCGCGTGAAACCTCGCCTTCCGGGCTCAAATGCTGGAATTTGACGCCGGACAAAGTGATAGGGTTGCCCGTTGAAAATGCCCAGAAAGCCTCGGCGTGCAACCAACTGCCCAAACGTTGCCGCACACTGATTTTGACATCATGCCGCCGGTCGAATCGGAAAGGAAACGGCTGGCCGGAATTCAGGTCGGGGAAATGCCGCGTTGCACTGGAAAGCGTATAGGCTACCGAACCCGTGGTATTGCCTTTCTGACGGGCCAATAGAAACTCGATCCCTTTTGCCGAACCGGTACCTTCGAGCACACGGTCTTCCCAACCGGATGCATCCTCCGCCCCGACCGTACTCAGGGCATCAGCGCCGGAGAGAAAGGTCAGCACCCGGTCCATGTCTTTGTAATAGGCCTCCGCCTGAATGGACCAGTATTCGTTGCGCCAGCCCAGCCCGAGCGAGCTTTGACCGACCAATTCCGGTTTAACTTTTGCCGTGGAAGGTACCCACAATTCAAAGGGCAAACTGATGTTGAAAGAGCCGATCTGATGCAGATTTTGCGACATCCGGTGATATCCCGCCCAATAAGACCAACCGCCCGGCGTGGCGTACTCCATCCGGAAACGCGGTAAAAGTGCCGGATAGGCAATGTTTCGAATTTGAAATACGGTGGCGTTCAGGCCCGCATCGAGTTTCCAGCTGTGCCCGAAACGCCATTCCAGATCAGTATAAAGCTCGGATTCGTCGGCTTGCAGCCGCTCTTCATTGCGCAGTATTTGCGACAGGGAATCGACGTTGTTGCCGGGCAATTCGGACAATAAAAAATTGATGTTGAGCGCGCCCGGACGGAAGTTGTGGAAGGTGTATGCACCGCCCCAACGCAAGGTTACCCGCTCATTGGAATACCAGGTAAAATCCGATTTGATGGACCAGTCGCTGATAATGGTTTGATAAATACGGCCGTAGTCCTGTAAAACGGTCACTTTGCCGGACGGAAATTGCGCCGACGAGTTGAACGTCAGATTGCTTTGGTAATAAAAGCGGCTGTATCTCAAGGTGGTATTGGAGAAAATGTGATTGCCCAACACCTGGTTCCAGCGCAGGGCGGCGATGGTATTGCCCCATTCGGACGAGAAGGAATAGCGGTCGGTTACAATACTTTCGGGGTAAAAATACCGCTGCCTGAACTGATCGCGAAACTCGTCGCCCCCGCGATAAAAACTGAAATACAAACGTTTGCGTTCGGAGAAAATATAATTGGCTTTGGCATTGACGTCGAAAAAACGATAGGCCACGTCGTCGCCGCTGAACGTGATCAAATTCTCTCTTTTGTCGAGGTATTTGATCCAGGGGCCGAAATAGGTACCCCGGCCGCTCACGAGAAAAGAACTGCGCTCCCGCTTGCCGATCGGGCCTTCCACAGTAGCCGACGATGCCAGCAGGCCCATGGAAACACTGGCCTCATGGCGATGAAAATTGCCGTCGCGGGTGCGCACATCGAGCACCGAAGAAGCGCGGCTGCCGTACCGGGCAGGAAAATCGCCCTTCCAAAGGCGGGCACTGCTCAGTGTTTTGGGAT
>JADZFP010000074.1 GCA_020849825.1 Saprospiraceae bacterium | reverse complement strand
CGTAAATTCAGACCTGCTCGCGCAAGCTTTACTTGCCTCGTGACTTAACCCGAGAGCAGCAATACCCCTTTTTCCCAAAACCTAAAACCTAAAACCCAACGCCCAACACCCACAGCTCCCGCAGACCGGTTATTCTACCGGGTTGTGTGCGCTTTTTTTAACAAAGGAATTGACACCTTGGCAGGAACAGTAACACGGGGCGAAGCCCCGCGCCAGCCAGCTATCCTAATTTATTACCGCCAAAAACGATCGCAAAATTCCGGGCGTATGTTTCAAGCGGCAATGGACTTTGGGCCCCGTTAATTTCCGAGAGCAGCAACAACCCTATTCCCAAAACCTAAAACCCAACGCCCAACACCTAATGCTCTTCCACGCGCCCCTGCATGGCGCCGGCCTGGAATTTTCGGCGCAATTCGGCGTCTTCCTCCTGTTCTTCCTTGCTGGGCAGGGCATTTGGCAGGTCCGAAAGATCGGGCTGGCCGGCATCGACCCAGGCGGTGTACCACACGCTGGCCACGCTGTGAATGGCGGCGCGCATCCGGCGCTCGACCATACCTTGCATCAGGTCCTGATAGGCTGCGGCGACGTCGCGGCAAGGCGTGATGACCGACAAGCCGTTGCGGAGGTCGGGGCACATCTGGCGGTCGGGCGGGAAAGAAAGCCGCAGGGCGCGTTCGAGCGTCAGCACACTGTCGACCATGCTGTTGCTCGTAAAAACGACGCCCCAGAAATAGTCGGTCGTATGCTCGATGTATTCGGCTTTTCCGACAAAGTAGTCGTATTGATCGTCGGCAAACAGCTCGGGGATGCGGCTTTCCCCAAAGCCGTGTATGCCCGTTTGCCCGGTTTTTTGTCCGTTGTAATTGCTGGTTGTGTGAAGCGGTACGTGCGCATCGCCGATGTAATGGCCCATGTCGGCGCAAAGCCGCAGGATACGCCGGCTGTCTTTGCGGCGGAAAGCCTCGGTGAGGTCGCGCTGCATTTTCTGGAGGTGCCAGGGCAGAAGACCGTGTTCGCCCAGGTGTTCGCGAAAGAATGCTGATTGCGCCCGATATTTTAACCCGTTGCGTTCGAAAAAAAGGTTGAGCGAATCTGCGTTGATGCTGGGGTCTTCGGCGCCAAGCCGGGGCAGAACGTTGTTGAAAAAGAAGCGGTCGTAGGCGCGGTGCAGGTCTTCCGGCACCGGTTTTGAGTGTTGGGCAATGTAAGCGGTATCACCTTTTGCATCGACGAAGCCTACATCGGTAAACAGCACCAGGGCAGCGTACCGGCTCTGCGGCAAGTGATCGAAAGGCGGGCCATACTGGTCCAGATCGATAAAATGGCGGGGCGCTTCGTTGGGGGAGGCATAGCGGCGCATATCGGCATCGGTGGCGTGGTCGGCCAGCCAGTCGATATGCGGTTTGAAAAACACCATCATTTCGGGCGGCAGTGTAAAAACAGCCAGCCGGTTGATGCGGCGATGCGCAAAAAAGCCCCAGTCGGGGTGCAAAAAAGAAGGGGTGTGAAACGAGCTGGACAAAACAATGACCAGCAGCAGCCCCGCGCTGTATCGGATAAATTTCATAGTGTATCTTATTCCGGGGCATCGAGTACTTCGACCGACCAGGCTTCGGCTTTTTCGGCAAACAAAGCTTTGGTTTTTGACCAGGTTGCCTGAAAAAGCGCCGATTGCCGGTAAATATCGAGCGCCTCCTGACTGTCCCAAATGCTGAGCGTGAACAACACGTTCTGCTGGTCGAGATGGCGCAGCAGTTCCATGTGGCGGCAGCCGGGGAATGCCCGAATCTGGTCTTTGGTTGGAGCAAACACATCGTTCAGAAAGATCTGCACGGCGTGCGGCTGAAAAGTCATTTTGACGATGCGTTTGATCATGGTATGAAAGAGAATTTTGCGGCTCAGGCGAATCGTTTTTTGCGCAACCAGTTGAATACCAGCGCGAAAAGGGCCAGGAGCGCCAGCGGTACGCCGATATTGAACAATTGCCATTGGGTTTTTTCAGCGCGGGGGCGTACGGCGTCGAGTTTGCGCAATTTTACCTCCCGGGTGCGGGCCTCGATGATTCCCGAGGGGTCGATCAGGTATTCAATGGCATTGAGCAGCAGGTCTTTGTTGGCATAAACCACCAGTTCCGAACGGCGTTGCACGTAGGGATTGAAGCCCAGGGGGCCGAATTTTTTCTTCTCGCGATCCTGAATGGGGTTGAGCGCCACGTCGCCGTCGCTGATGACGATCATGCTGGTCGGCACACTTTTGTCGCGGTATTCCAGTCCGAGTTGTTTCAGTCCGGCGAGCATTTCCTCTGATACACGGTTTTCGTAGTTGGAGGGGAAAACGCCTTCGAGCAACACGCCCACCGTTTGAGGTCCTTTGTTGTAGTTTTCAGGATTGTCGGGCGCTTTTAAAAAATCAAAACCGAGCTGTACGGGGCTGAACTGGAGGCGGCTGCGGGCGCTGGTGCGCAACAGGTAGGTTTTTTTGACCGGCGTTTTTGTCCGGATGGTATCGATGGAAGAACAGAAGCGGAGAAATACCCGGTCGAGGCTTTTTACGATCGGGTGATCGCTGGCAGGGCTCACCGTGGGGAAGTATACCCAAGGTACGGCTGTGAATTGCGGGCTGTTGCCGTATTGGCCGGTAACCAGTTCGATTTTGGCGCAATCCCAGTCGAGCACCAGGTCGGGCTGGATACGCACGCCATACTTAAATAACTGGTCTTCAATATTCAATGGATAGTCGATCGGCACAAAAGCCCGGGTGTAGCGCATGCTGTCGAGCGTAGCGTTCATACGGTCGACCAGCCACAAAACCCGTCCGCCGGCCATCACGTACTGGTCGATTTTGAACTTGTCTTTTTCCGAAAAAGCCGTCACGGGTTTGGCGACCACGAGCAGGCGGCATTGTTCGGGCTCGATCGTGACAATGGAATCCAGGTTGATGCGGTCAACATCGTACGAACTGCGCAGGGCTACTTCGAGGTCGGCAGTCTGGAGTTCGTCGAGTTCGCCATGCCCCTGTGTGAAAAGGATGATGGAGCGGACATTGGTCTGTATCTTTTTGATCGCGCTGGCCAGGCGGTATTCGAGGGTGCTGACGGCGTTGTTCATCACCACTTCCGGGTCGGTGTCGGGTGTGGGATTTTCAGCCAGTCGCACGACGGTCTGGCGGTTTTTATAGTGTAAAATGGCAAACGGGAAGGCCGCTTTAAAAGTTTGCTGCCCGTCTTTGTTCATGGCCACGGTGACTGCCGAGATGCCCATTTCCCGAAATGCCTTTTCTTTTTCGGCGACCTGTTCGGGCGTCCCGAGGGTGGGGTCGGTGAATTCGTAGTCGATATACCCGTTGATTCCTCTGAAATCATCGAGCATTTCGCGGGTGGCTTGCTGGAGGCGGCGGATACCGGCCGGATAGTCGCCCCCGAGCAATACTTCGACGTACACCTGGTCGTCGAGGTTGCGCAGCAGCGCTCGGGTAGGCTGCGTCAGGGTAAAGCGCTTTTCTTCCGTCAGGTCGAAATGGGTAAAAAAAGCGCTGGCTAAAATATTGGCAAACAAGAGGATGCCACAAAAAAGGCCAAATTGCAGCAGTGCTTGTGAACGTCGTGAACGCGCCATTGGATAGGACTTGTACCTGCCTGGACAGGGTTGTGAAATGCCTTGAGGCCTGCAAAAATACGGTAAGTCGGCCGAAACTCCGGTCGCCCGTACCGTTCCGGTATTTAATGAATATTTAAAACAGCCTGTGAATCACGGATTTTAACAATAAAAACAACTGCAGCCGGTTAATTAAGCTTGCAAACGGGAGACTTCCCGAACTTTGAGGTTTTCTCTTGTATTTGATGTTATTAAACCAACTTGAAGGTCATGGTTAAAAGCGTTTTGCTCACCGCCTTTTTTGCCTTTTCTACCCTAGCTCTGACGGCACAGTGCATCTCCGGTGATTGTATCAATGGCAAGGGTACGTTTGCTTATCCCTCCGGCGCGAAATACACCGGCGATTTTCGCAATGGCGAGATCGACGGCGTCGGGGTGTGCTATTATACCGACGGCAGTAAATATAGCGGCGAATGGAAAAACCGCTATCCCGACGGCAAAGGCACCAAAACATACAGCGACGGCACCAAGCGCACGGGCAACTGGAGAAAGGGCAAACCCGTGGATGAAAACGGCAATGTGCTGGAAGATTATATCGCCCGCAACAAACAGGAGCGCTCCGATGACGGCACCAATATCCAGAGCGGCTGCTTGAGCGGCGATTGCAACACGGGCTTCGGCATTTTTGCCTACCCCGATGGCAGTAAGTACGAAGGGCAGTTTCTGAGTGGAAACTTCGAAGGGCAGGGTACTTTTTCTTTTGCCAATGGCGATCGCTACGTCGGACAGTTTAAAAACAACTATCCCGACGGACAGGGCACCCGTTTTTTGGCTAATGGCAAGGAAGAAAGTGGCCAGTGGCGCGAGGGTGAGTTTTTGGGCTCCCGCCTAACGACCGATGGCAAAGTCGGCTGTGTACTGGGCGACTGCGCCAACGGACAAGGCACCTATATATATAAGGAAGGGTCGGCCAAGTACATCGGAGCGTTCAAAGACAATTATCCTCACGGTCTCGGCACCTGCTTCTATGCCAACGGCGATCGTTACGAAGGAGAGTGGGCCGACGGCGCCTTCCAGGGCCAGGGCGCCTTGTACCTGCGCGACGGTACGATCGTGCAAGGATTCTGGCGTGCCGGTGAATATATGGGCAAAGAGGCGCCGGAAGGCTATCAGCCGGTTGCGGTCCAGCCCGTGCCGGTGGCTACCGAACCGGCCCCGACCGCCAAAGTCTGGGCGCTGGTGGTAGGGGTAGCCTCTTACGACCACATGCCAGTATTGCGTTACACCGACGACGACGCCTACCGCTTCTATGCTTTTCTGAAAAGCCTGGAAGGCGGAGCGCTCCCCGACGAACAGGTGCGTGTACTGATCGATGAAGATGCAACCCGCGACAACATTCTCGGTAATCTGACCGAATTGTTTGGCCAGGCAGGCCCCAACGACCTCGTCATTTTTTATTTCTCTGGCCACGGCCTCAACGGATCTTTCCTGCCCTTCGATTTTGACGGTTTCAACAACAAGATCGCACACGAGGAAATCGCCGCGCTTTTCAACAAAACCAAGGCGAAATACAAACTCTGCATTGCCGACGCCTGTCACTCGGGAAGTATCCTGGCGGTACGCTCCGGCGAACCCGAGCCGGTGCTCAACCAGTATTATGCCCAACTGGCCAAATCGGTTTCCGGTACCGCACTCATCATGTCGTCGAAAGCCGAAGAAACCTCGCTCGAATCGGCGGGTTTGCGCCAGGGCGTATTCAGCCACTTTCTTATTCGCGGCCTGAAAGGAGAAGCAGACAAAGACCACGACAAAGCCGTAACCGTGGAAGAACTCTACAATTATATTTTTGAAAACGTCAGGACTTATACCGGCAATCGTCAAAGCCCCGTAATCAAAGGAACTTACGATCCCAAAATGCCCGTATCGGCCTTGCGTTGAATGAAAATGCAGAACGGCTGTTATTCCGGACGCCGGTTTTCTTTCGAATTTTTTCTGTGTGAAGAAATTTTTTCGGAAAAAACACAGAGATTGAAATATTTTTTTTCAACAAAAAGCCGATCCGTCTCTTGTTTTTTAAATTGATAATCAGTATTTTATAAAAAATAGACGATCAAAGTGTTGTAAAACTCGATCAACAAAACCCGATTTTTGTCCTTTGCAGGTGGAGTGATGTGCTGCACTTTTGTATCGTCAATGATGAACAACGAAGCGGCAGAGCAAACGAGGCGACAAACATTGACCACCAGATTTGAAACTTTTCATGAGATTATATACGGGAAACCGCCGCGGCGCAAACGAGCGCCGCGGTTTTTTCTTTTTAGGACCTTACCTTTCCGGTTTTCGACCGTTTTCTGATCAGTTTCCGCCGTTTCTGAAAAAATATTTCCGGAAAATCATTTTTGATTGCCTCGAAATTTTCAACAATAGCGGCAAAACGAATTAAATAAGAAGGTCTTTTTAGTGTCAAAGTACATTGAATATCAATTGATTGTAAAATAAAGTACCATAAAAAAGGTGTAAAAACGCTTCAACAAAACCTGTTTTTTGTCCTTTGCAGGTGGAATGATGTGCTGCACTTTTGTATCGTCAATGATGATCAACGAAGCGATGAGCGAACAAGACGGCGAACATTGACCACCAGATTTGAAACTTTTCATGAGATTATATACGGGAAACCGCCGCGGCGCAAACGAGCGCCGCGGTTTTTTCTTTTTAGGGCCTTACCTCTCCGGTTTTCGACCGTTTTCTGATCAGTTTCCGCCGTTTCTGAAAAAATATTTCCGGAAAATCATTTTTGATAAGGCGCTTGTTTTCAACATTCTGCAAAAAAAGCGCTGCCCCGATACTGCTGTTATCGAAAATATTTACTGAAAATCAGTGACTTGCAGGATGGCCTACCGTATAAAGGGTATAAAAACTGCTCAACAAAACCTGTTTTTTGTCCTTTGCAGGTGGAATGATGTGCTGCACTTTTGTATCGTCAATGATGAACAACGAAGCGGCAAGCAAATGAGGCGATGAACATTGACCACCAGATTCGAAACTTTTCATGAGATTATATACGGGAAACCGCCGCGGCGCAAACGAGCGCCGCGGTTTTTTCTTTTTTAGGGGTATTTTTTGCTTTTCCCGGAAATTTTTTGCGAAAAAATCAGGTGCCTGAGGCGATAACCAGGGCAAAAGATGAGTCAAAATTGTTTTTCAAAACAATGATTATCACCAATTTATAAAATATACACCCTGTTTTTCCCGGTTTTCATTCAAGGGATGACACTCCGATTTCTGTCCTTCCCCGGCGCTGATACCCGCCGCATCTTTGTATCATCAAACAAAACGACAGCGGCACACCACCCAAAAACAGCCGCTCTCCGATTCGCACATTTCATGAGATTATACAAAGGGTAACCGCCGTGGTGCAAAAGAGCGCCGCGGTTTTTTTTTGCTATTAAGGCGATAACAGGGGCGTTTTTCAGCAAATAGGAATAAAGTAAAACATTGGATTTCAGTTATTTAATAAAACAGTGGACTGCTTTTTAGATAAACAGTCCGGGAGAAACGGTCAGAGAAAATGTCCTTTCCCGACACTTATTCCTGCCGCACCTTTGTATCATCAAACAAAACGACGGCCAAACGAGTTAACAAGGCTGTCAACCGGATTCGCAATTTTTCATGAGATTATATTTAAGAAAATCGCCGCGACGCACAAGAGCATCGCGGCGATTTCTTTTTTGACTGCACCGGCTTACGACAAAGCATTGGAGTGCCTGCGCCGCCAGTCGGCCAGCGCCCAGCGGATTTTGTCGTAGTTGTACCGCTGCCTGAAATGCTCGTGCAGGTCTTTCAACTGATACGGCTCCTGGAAAAGAGGCAGGGCGCCCTGGATCAGGTCGATCTCTTCCGGTGTGACCCAACGACCCAGGTCAAAGTTTTCGCCACGTTCGTATAAAGTGGCCAGGTGATTCATGATGGTGATCGGACTGGTATCGCGGCGGCGGGCAATATCGTCGATGCTGACCCCCTGTTGGTACAGGTTCCAGCTGACGAGTTGCGTACTGCCGGTTACGTGTTGGCCTTCTTCTACTTTTTGCAGGATAAATTTCCGGATTTCAACCAGGAAGGCATCGCCGTAGAGTTGCAGTTTGCGCTCGCCAACGCCGCTGGTCCGAAGCATTTCCGCATCGGTGTAGGGGCGTTTTTCGGCCATTTCATCGAGGGTGGCATCGCTGAAAATAAGATAGGGCGGTACGCCCTGTTGCTGGGCGAGCTGGCGGCGAAGGCTTTTGAGCCTTTCGAACAGCTCTTCACGCAGAGTCTGGGTTTTCGTTTTGGCCGGTGCGGCCTTGGCGGTTTGTTTTTGCTCGGGCGCAGGCGGCAGGGCCAGATTCACCTGTTTTTTCTCCTGTAGCACAGCACGGCCGGCGGCAGTGGCTTTCAGGTGGTTGTGCTCGTCGTAGGCAATTTCGAGCAGGCCCAGATGAAGCATCTGAGAAAGCAGATAAAGCCATTCTTCAAAACTGTATTCCTTTCCGGCGCCATAGGTTCTGATCTGGTTGAAGCCCATTTCAAATATTTCGCGGCGTTGGGAGCCACGCAGCACATCAATCAGAAGGTTCATGCCCACTTTTTCTTCGCAGCGGATGAGGGCGGAAAGGGCTTTTTGTACGGCCACGGTGCCGTCGAACTGCCGGTGCGGATTGCGGCACACGTCGCAGTTGCCGCAGTGCCGTTCGTAGTTTTCGCCGAAATAGTTCAGGACCGTTTGGCGCCGGCAAACGGGCGCTTCGGCAAATTGATACATGCGGTTGAGCTTGGCAAGGCGAAGTTCTTTCTGCGTAGCGTCACTTTCGCTTTGTTCGATCATGTCGCGGTAGGCTTGAACGTCGGCATAGCTGAAAAATAGCAGCGCATCAGATGCAAGTCCGTCGCGGCCGGCACGGCCTATCTCCTGGTAGTACCCTTCGAGATTGCGCGGCAGGTTGTAATGAATCACAAATCGCACGTTGCTTTTATCGATACCCATACCGAAAGCGATGGTAGCGCAAATGACAGGCGTTCGGTCGTTGATAAAATCCTCCTGAACGCGGCTGCGCTCCGAATTAGGCATTTCAGCGTGATAGGCGGCGGCCCGGAAACCTTTGGCATTGAGTTTTTCGGCCAGGTCGTTGCAGGTTTTGCGCGCCAGGCAGTAGATGATTCCGGACTGGTCGGGGTGTTTTTTCAAAAAATCGACGACTTGCTCGAAGCGTTTTTGGCCTGGCCGGACGTTCATCGAGATGTTGGGTCGGTCGAAGGAAGCGATAAAAATCTCCGGCTCGCGCAGCCCAAGTTGTTCGGCGATATCCCGGCGGGTCAGTTTGTCGGCGGTGGCAGTAAGGGCGATGATGGGCGTTTGGGCAAATTGCTCCTTGATAAACTTCAACTGGGTGTATTCCGGTCGGAAATCGTGCCCCCAGGCGGAAATACAATGGGCTTCATCGATGGCAAAAAGACTGATATTCAGGCGTTTGAGCAGGGGCTGAAAGCCCTGTGAAACCAGCTTTTCCGGACTGACGTATAGGATTTTGATCTGTCCGGCGAGCAAAGCGTCTTCCGTTTGCCGGGTTTGGCCGGCGTCGAGCGAGCTGTTGATAAATGCTGCCGGCACCCCGTTGGCCCGCAAACCCTCGACCTGATCTTTCATGAGCGCTATGAGTGGGCTCACCACGAGGGCGGTGCCGGGCAGCACAATAGCCGGCACTTGAAAGCACATGCTTTTTCCACCGCCGGTCGGCATCAAAACCACGGTATCGCGGCGGTCGAACACAGTTTGAATAATCTCCGCCTGCATGGGCCGGAAACTATCGTAGCCAAAATATTTTTTGAGCGCCGCGCGTGCAAGTTCAAGATTCATGGGCTTGCCAATTTAAAACAAATTATTGATTATTGGGAGTGTAAAGGTGGCAGTTTTTTTAATTAACCGTGTTTTTACAGGGGCAATGCGGCAAAATTTATTTCAAAAAAAACAGAAAAAAAAGACCAACAAATAAGAAACAAAATGTGTTATATTTGCACGACAATTTTACGGCAGGTTCACAACAGTTTTCCAAAACTATGAAAACCAAGCATTTCAAATTGTTCTATTTAAAACTCCTGCCTGCCATGATCTGGAGATTTGTTAAAACAAATTGGTTTTATATTGCGCTTTCCCTGATGATTGTCGGGGCAATTTTGCGCAAAACCCTGCGCCACATGCCGGTCGTACCGGGTCAGGCGCTTACTACTGAAAAATACACTGCCGCGACGCCCCCCAAAGAAGAGGGGATTTCGTTGTTCGGGGGAGTTGGCGACGGTGTGCGTCCACAGCACCGCTTTCCGGAGATCGACGCAGCGGTATCCGAAAGTTTTTTGCGCCGCTTCGGGAAAGTCACGCCCGGCGAGCAGCAGAAATTCGGTATCCCGGCCTCGGTTTTGCTGGCTGCCGCCTACGTAAACAGTTTCGCCGGGGAGCGCGACATGGCCAAGGGCTCCAATAATTACTACGCAATGCCCTGTTCGGGCGACTGGCAGGGCCGAACGGCTTCTTACGAGGGGCGTTGCTACCGGCAATACGAGCGCGCCTGGGATAGTTTTCGGGATTTCAGCCAGTTGGTAAAAGGACAAAACTGGTTTGCCGAGGTGCAAAAAAATGCCGATTCCGACTGGAAGGCCTGGGTAAAAGCGCTGGACGGCAAAGGCCTGTCTGATGTGGAAAATTTTGGCGCCGAGATGGAAAAAGTAATCCGGGCATACCGGCTGTATGAACTGGACAAGCGCTGATACAGGCATTTTAGTTTTCTGCGGCGTCTCACATTACCTTCTCGCGACTAAAAACCCTTGCTGTGCGTCGGATATTTTTTTGAATATCCCGTCGTTGGCAAGGGTTTTTGGTATTTCGTTGTTGCCCGGATTTTTTGTTGCTTAAACGGCTGCCTGGATACCGCGATGGCCAGCTTCGGGCCGACTATGTGTTAAAGTCCTGAAAATTTAACAGTTAGAAAGCCCGCTGCCCGCAATAAGCAGGGTTAACTTTGCCTTAACACTAAAAAGATGGAATAGTCAGTTACATAACTGTGCGTTCTGCGTAAAAAGAACAAACTGAAATCTGATAACAATCCAGGTCAATTATGATAAGGCTCAAAAATCTGCTTTTCCTCTTGATGCTTCTTCCGGCAGCCGCTGCGTATGCCGATCAGGGTACGCCCGCGCTGGAGTCCATTGCAAGGGCTTTAAGCAGCGGGGATGCCGACGGGCTGGCCAAATATTTTGGCAACAACGTCGAGATTTCCATCCTCGACAAAGAACAGACCTACTCCAAAACCCAGGGTACTGACGTGCTGCGCGGGTTTTTCAATACGAACAAACCCAAATCGTTCAGTCAGGTACACAGAGGTACCAGTCGCGAAAACAGCGATCAGTATTGTATCGGTAATCTGGTTACCGGGGCGGGCAATTACAGGGTCTATCTTTACCTCAAGGTTGCAGGTAGCAACGTGACGGTACAGGAGATTCGCTTCGACAAAGAATAACAGACTGTGTGTAAAACAATAAACAGCAGCGGGCTGCCCAAAAGGCAGCCCGTTTTTTGTCGGGAAAGTGTACTTTTGCGTCCGATTTTATCGAACAACACTTTATCAGCACATTTATTTACCCATGGGAAAAGGAGATTATCGCAGTAAAAAAGGCAAGATCCGCCGCGGTTCGCACGGGAATACCCGTCCGAAACCCGCCAAGCGCCGGGCTGCCCTCCGGAAAAAAGCCGCCTGATCAGACTGTTTTTTTCAAAAGCCTCGTTTCTCCAAGCGAGGCTTTTTTTGCGCTCTTTTGACAACTGTACGCCTCTTCGCGGCGTTATCAAGCCTTAAAATTAAACGTTGACTATGAAAAAATGGCAATTGCTGTTCGCCCTGCTTTTGGGTGCGTTCACCCTCACTGCCCAGTCGATCACCGGCGTGTGGAAAACCATCGATGATGAAAACGGCCAGGCCAAGAGCCATGTTCAGTTGTACGAACAAGGCGGTAAAATGTACGGCAAGGTGGTCAAAATCCTGACCAATCGCCCGGATCGCATTTGTGAAAAATGCCCGGGTGATCGCCACAACCAGCCCGTCATGAACATGGTTATCCTCGAAAACATGGTGCCAAAAGACGGCTTTTACCAATCGGGACGAATACTCGATCCGGAAAAAGGCAAGTGGTACAACTGCAAGATGTGGCTCAAAGACGGCGACCCGAACGTTTTGGTCGTCAGGGGTTTTGTCGGGCCGTTTTACCGGACGCAATACTGGTATCGCGTGCAATAAAATCGGCGACCGGCAGAATTATTTTTTACTGCTGCTTGTTTGACAAAACGCATCGTAGTATCTTTGCCCCGCTTTTGAAAAAAGCACACGGTGGCCCGTGGTGTAACGGTAGCACAGCAGATTTTGGT
>JADZFP010000073.1 GCA_020849825.1 Saprospiraceae bacterium | reverse complement strand
ATGATGTATTCGAGGCCGGAAGCTGTTTTTTGCAGTTTGCCGCCGAGTTTTTTCGCTTTGTAGTCGGCGAGGCTGGCGCGGAGATTTTTCTCCACTTCCACACCGAGAACACGGGCTTCTTCGGCTTTTTTCTGCTCCTCCTCCATTTTTTTCTGAGCGCCGGCTTTGTCGACCAGGTCGACCATGACGATTTCGTAGCGGATTTCTTTTACGTCGCCGAGTTCTTTCGGGATGGCGCGGGCCATGACGGAGTCGACTTTCTGGATGAGCGTGGCGCTATCGCCTTTGGTCATCATAAAAAGAGCGTCGAAAACGGCCGGGGCGCGTTCGTTGAGTTGCGCGGTATCGGGGAGCATGACTTCGCGTGCGCCGCCCATATCGCGGACGGTGCTGCTGATCAGCGAGTCGTTCAGCCAGGTGTAGACGTTGACGGTGACCAGTTCGCCGGACTGGGCTTTGGGGCCGCTGCCGTTGGTATGGTTGGTGAACATGTGGCCATGGCGGGTCTTAATGCCGTTGCCGCCCTGGTTGCAGGCGATCTGGCTCATCAGGATTCCTCCGAAGAGAAAGAAAAAAAGTAAATTACGCATGTGAGTTATAGAATTATCGAATGGAAAGTTGGATCGATGCGGCGCCGGGTTATTGCTTTTTCTGGGTCGGCGTGCTGGGAGGGATATAAGCGGGCGCCTGGCCTCCGGGCGCTGCTTTCATTTGCTCCTGAAGGTCAGGAATGTCTTTGGGATCTTTGAGGTCGACCAGCACGATATGGGCGTGCATCATGGTTTCTTTGGCATATTTGGGTGAAAGTACCCTGCGAATACCATTGTCGATCGGGCGATACACCACGACGCTGTCGCCGATACCCATCGTCATCAGCGCATAATGGAGCGCGCCTTCGGAGGGGTCTTTGATTGGTTTCATGGGTACGTTGAGCGGGCCGCCGAATTTGATCCGGCTGCTGGCAAGCAGGGTGTCGGCCACCCAGTTTTCGACATAGGCGACTGCCACTTCCGTTTCCTTGGGCTTGCGACCGCCGCCGTTGGTGTAATTGACGATACGGACGTCGCCGATGTTCATTTCCGTGGGTTCGCCGCTGGGAGCAAGCGGCGCTTTGGCCGCTGGTGTTTCCGCCGTGGTTTCGGGGGCAGTTTGGTTTTTGGGTGACTGGCCGCCGCAAGCCATCTGGCTCAGGGCAAAGCCGGCGAGGAGGAGAACCAAAAGGTGTTTCATCATCACAGCAGTTATTGAATTTCTATGTAAAAAATCAGGTCTGAATTGGGCGGAATAACATCTCCCGCTCCTTCTTCGCCATAGGCCAGCCGGGCGGGCAGAAACAGGGTAGCTTTGGCGCCGTGGCGAAGCAGCAACACGGCTTCGTCGAAGCCGGCGATCATCTGGCCTTCACCGGTTACGAATGAAAGAGGCACTTTGTTGGTGTATGAGTCATCGAAACTTTTGCCGTTGCTCAGACAACCGTAATAGTGCGCAGTGATGTATTCGCCTTTTGCAACGGGCGCACCGTCGCCAGGTTCGTGGATGATATATTGAAGACCCGAACCGGTTTTGTTCAGTTTGCCCTTCAATTTTCCTTTGTTGAAATCCTTGGCCAACTGTTGAGTTTGCGCTTCTACCTGAATTCGGCGTTGTGCCAATACCGCGGCTGCCTCCTGTTCTTTCCGGTCTTTTTCGGCAGCGGACATAAAATCGAGCAAGACAATTTCAAAGCGCAGGTATTTTTCATCATGGAAGCGTTGCGGGGTCAGTTTCCGGATCAGGCTGTCGACGGGTTGCAGGACTATAGCGCTGTCGCCGCGCGTCATCAGTACGATAGCGTCGTAAAACGGCGGGACGCGTTTAGGCATATCTTTCGGGGAAGGTATTTGTAACTCTCGTGTTCCGCCCATGTCGCGGGTACTGCCCAGCAGGGTGTCGCCGAGCCAGGTATCTACGCGTACCGTCACATAATCTCCGGATTGTGGGTGGTTGCCATCCCGCTGCGTGTAGTTGACGAACAGATAACCGTGCTCGGTGTGCAGGGTGTCCTGCTGTGCATCGGCATTGGTACAAAGCGCCAGGACAGCCGTAAAAGCCAGCAAAAAGCCGCGAAAATGGTTCATTTCAACAATTCTGCCTTGTACTCCGGCAGCAGGTTTTTGAATTTTTCAATGGTTGCTTTGAGGCTGTCGTGCGAAAAGGCGCCCGCGGCGTTTTTATGGCCGCCGCCGTTGAAGTGTTTGCGGCAAATTTCCTGTACGTCGAGATCGCCTTTGGAGCGAAGGCTGAGTTTGACGATGGTCGGCTGGTTGTGGATAAAGGCCGCCATTTTCACATCTTTGATGGTCAGCAGGTAATTGACGATGCCCTCGGTATCGCCGCGCTGTATGCTGAATTGTTCGTAATCTTTTTTCGACAGCCAGATGAGGGCGGTACGCCATTCCGGCCAGTATTCCATGCGGTTGGCCAGGCAGTGCCCGAGCAGGCGCAGGTTTTTTTCTTTTTGGGAATTAAATATGCTGTCCTGCACAGCCGTGTCGTCCATGCCGCGATCGATCAGGTCGGCTACGATGCGAAAAACCCTGGGGTTGGTGGCGTGGCGAAACGAGCCGGTGTCGGTTACGATACCGGTGTAAATACATTCGCCGACTTTTGGATTGACCCGCACGGAGTCGCCCATGGCATCGATAAACCGGTAGACCAGTTCGCAGGTGCTGCTGGCTTCGGGTTCGGAGAAGGTATGCTCGGCAATGGGTTCGGGGTAGAGGTGGTGGTCGATCAGGATTCGTTTGCCGGGCAGGTTTTTGACAAAGTCGCCCATTTTATCGATCCGGCTCAGTGAGTTGAAATCGAGGAAAAAGAACACGTTTTTTTGTTGCAAAACGTGTTTGCACTCTTCGGTGTGGATGTCCCAGATGAGGATTTCCTCGGCGCCGGGCAGGAATTCGAGTTCTTCCGGGTATTCGGAAGGAAAAAGGACGTGAACGGTGTGGCCGTATTGTTCGAGGTAGTGCCGCAGGGCCAGCGAGCTGCCGATGGCATCGCCGTCGGGATTGCGGTGGGAGAAAATGGCCACGTTTTGCGGAATGATCAGCAATTGGCGGAGCTCGGACGAAATTTCCATGTATCGGGAAGCACAGGGTATTTGGGGGAAAACGGCCACAAAAGTACGGTCTTCGCCTTGCTTTTGTGGGGTCGCCGCATTTTATTTTTTATAAAAGCTTTTTTCGACGGCCATTTGAAATAAAATCTCGCTGTAATTTTGCGCGCCCAAATTCAACATTCATTCAAACACACCATAACAGATGGCTGGCAACAGAACATTTACCATGATCAAGCCCGACGCAGTACGCGCCGGCAACATCGGCAACATCCTCCAGATGATCAATGCCGCCGGCTTCCGCATCGTTGCGATGAAGCTGACCAAACTCAGTGCAGAAAAAGCCGGCGAATTCTACGCCGTACACCGCGAGCGTCCGTTCTACGGCGAACTCGTCGAGTTTATGAGCAGCGGCCCGATCGTGGCGGCTATCCTCGAAAAAGACAATGCCGTGGAAGATTTCCGCACCCTTATCGGCGCCACCAACCCGGCTAATGCCGCCCCCGGCACCATCCGCGCCAAATACGCAAGCAGCGTAGGTGAAAACGCCGTTCACGGCTCCGACAGCGATGAAAACGCCGCTATCGAAGGCGCTTTCCACTTCGGTGGTGTGGAGATGTTTTAATTGGTTGAGGATTTGAGGATGCGAGGATGCGAGGATTTGAAAAAAGGGTTATTTCTGCTCTCTGATAAAGTATCTTTTTGAGATGCTAATCGCGAAAGAAGGCGGAAATAACCCTTTTTTCAAATCCTCGCATCCTCGCATCCTCAACTCTTCGAATACTCCCCCAGCCATTTGCACTCTTTCACCATTTGAATGTAAAAGTCGGTTTTACCGTATTTCACCTGCAAAACGTCGTAGTAGCCGCGATATGCCGGCGGCAGGACGGGGATGAGCGGACTACCGAATTTGTAACCGTTGCCGGCTTGCAGGAACCACATTTTTTGCTGGCAACGCGCGGCCATAAAGGCTGCCTTGGCCGATAGTTCGGGATCGTTTGATACGGCCATCGTTTTTTCAAAATAGTCCAGCGCCACGCTGAGATCGGTGTTTTCCCGGTTGCCGGAAGGGGAGCCTTTCAGGGGGAAAACGGGCCCCAGTGGCAAACGCAGCCAGTTGTATCCGCTGCGGTAAAAATCGGTCACGTTCCAGGCATAGCCGAAATAGGACATGTTGTAATAAGCCAGCCCGTTTTGATAATAATACCGGGCAGCCGAAGGATCGTTGACGGCAAGGGCGGCTTTGGCCTGAAAATCATTGTCGACAATCCGTTCGGCAATCTGCAGGCGCGTCATGGCCAGTGTATCGGCCACAATCTGTCCGGGAAAATGCACGCGCTCGATCATCACCTCGTTAAAGGCGCTGAATCGTTTCATTTTGACCTGTTCGGTCGGAGTGATTTTACGCATCGTGGCCACGGCGGCCTCGGGTTGCCCCTGGCCCAGCAGGTACGCGCCTTTGATCTCCAGCAACCGGGCGCGCACGTTGTTGAGGTTGGAATCGCCGCCCATCGTTTTTTCCAGCAGGATCGGGTTGTCTTCTTCCGACGCTTTCAACAGATCGTCGAGCACCGCGAGCTCGGGGTTGTAGCCCAGCGCTTCGGGCGGGTAGGCGGCCAGAATGGCCTTGCCCGGGTGCTCATTCTGGGCATACACCTCGGAGGCATAGTCCTGCAAAAACGGCTCAAACGACGGAAATTCATTGAATAGCTTGTAACTCCTGATGCGAAAGATCGCCTGGTCGACATAGGTATCCCTGGGATCGAGACGCAGTATTTCGGCGAGGATGCGCCAGACGTCGATCTGGCGTTTCAGTTCCCGGTCGTATTGCTCATCGAGGTTGAGCGCTTTTTCGGCGCGGTCGAATTGTTTTTCGGCAGCATAGCGGTCACCCGCCAACAATTGAATGTAACCCTCGGCGCAGCGCCAGAGTTTGGGGTTGGCCAATTGACCGGCACGCAGGGCTTCCTGCACGAAAAACTGCAGTTTGAGCAGCGAGGCCGCGGTTTCTTCGCGTTTTGCCGCGCTCTGGGTTTTGCCGTATTTGAGATCGGTGACCGGCGTGCGAAGCAGGTTTTTTTCAAATTGCTGCAAAGCGCTGATCAGCAGCAGGTCCAGTTGCGGATTGGCGGGGTCGAGGGCATAGATTTGCTGCATGTCCTCCACGGCATACACGGCGTCGCCGCCGGAGCGGAGGAGATACAGGGTCGATTTTTCCGAATCGTTGCGGCATAGCCGCAGGGCTTGCTGCCAGTCCTGATCGTTGCGAATGTAAAAACTGCGGTAAGCCTGGTTGCGTTTGGAAGGGCAATGGCGAAATACAATCGAGTAGCGATAAGCGGCGTCAGCATAATGGCCCAGTCGCTGCAGGGCGCCGGCGAGGTGTCCGAGCGCCCAAAAATAGACGATACTGGATTTGCGGCGATCCACTTTGGGCATCAGTTCGTTGTAGAGATCGACGGTTTGTTGCCATTGCCGGGCGTAGTGCGCCAGGCGGACGATCTGGTAGGTGTAGCGCAGTTTCAGGAAATACGACTCGGCCTGGGCAAAACGGCCTTTGCCCTCCTCGATGAGCAGTTGCATGTCGGCCGGATTGCGTTCGGGAACTTTCCAGCCGCCGTAACTAATTACATACGGCTCGCATTTTTTGGCAAACATGAGGTAATCGATCACCTCCGTGCAGCGGTTGACGACGATCACGGCGGCAAAAGTGTTGTTGCGCAAGCCGTAGGGCAGGGCGCGTTTGCCTTCGGGGTCGGCGGCAGCGGCGCGCAGGTCGGCCAGTTCGTCGAATCTTGATTCGTACACGAGGTACTCGATGTCTTTCGGAGTGGCCTGGTCGCAAAAGCGCTCTTTCCATTCCAGCACGTTTTCTTCCTTTTGAATGTCGCGGTTGAAATAATAGCGCTGGTAATAGTCGTCCCAATGCACGAAAAAGGGCGCATAAGCCGCGTTTTTATGAATAATTTCCGGCACCAAAAATGTGTAACCCCTGAACGCCGCGGCATTGGGATCGCAGGCCGCCGGGCGAGGCGCCACATCGGCTGTTTGCGAGGGGAAGAGGGTGAGGCCTGCGAAGAAAAAAGGCAAAAGAAGAGGGTATGGTCGCATTGTAGCGCCGACCTCCAGGTCGGTGATGTTGAGAGAAGGAATGATCCGCGATTATTCGTCTGTAGCGCCGACCTCCAGGTCGGCGATGTTGAGGGAGAGAATAATCCGCGATTAACAGCCAATGCTCCGGTCGAATAATATCTGCTTTCATCATTTGCGGTAAATACCCGCAATTATCAGTACAAGAATCCTGCGGAAGAGTATTTGGATATTCGATTAGCTGATTGGTTGCTGACAGACAAAGAT
>JADZFP010000072.1 GCA_020849825.1 Saprospiraceae bacterium | reverse complement strand
GCCTTGCGTGTTGAGGTTGAGGCGGCTTTTAAGCGCTTTAAAACGCCAGCCAAAAGAGGTCATGCCGAACAGACGGTAGTTGGCAGCCGTATTTTCGGGGCGGTAGTGCCGTACGAACTGAGAATCGACCGACTGTGCATAAACGATTTTATCCTGGGTATAGTCGAAGCTCAGATTGGTGAAAAAACTGCGCATGTTTTCGGGATTAAACGACATGTAATTGGTCTGAATGCTGTGCGCGTACTCGGGATTCAGATCCGGATTGCCGTCGCGGATATTGAGTGGGTCGCTGAGGTCGGGTACTGGCTGGAGTTGTTGTACACTGGGGGGTGATACGCGGGTTTGATAGAATACCCGGAGGTTGCGTGTGGGGGCAAACTGGTAGTTGTAGTCGAGCCGCGGCAATACATGTCGGAACGTCTCGCGTACCGGCTGACCCTGGCCCGAGGTCACGGCGCCATCAAGCACGGCGTACTGGTAATCGAGCCCGACGCTGCCGTTCCAGCTTTTGCGATTGATGCGGAATCCGGCGCCGCCACGCTGGTAATCGAACCGGTTTTCGTAGGCGTTGGAGAGCAGGGGATTGAAGGTGTTTTCTCCGCCGTCGAGGTCAAAAACATCTTTGTCGGCGTTGTTTTGTGTGAGCGAATAAGCGTAGGAAAATTCGAGGTAACGGCGTTGGCCCAGCGGTTCGGTATAGGTCCCCTTGGCGCTCAGGCTGGTTTCGTCGTTGGTAAAATATTGGTCCTGTGCAATAGTATCCCGCACGGTGGTATTGCCACGGATGAACTGGTTGTCGGAAAAGCTGGTGCTCACCGACTCGCTGCGATTCAGGCCGCCGTCGAGATTCACGGTGAAATTGCGGCCTTTTTTGGCGAATTTATGGCGCCAAAGCACGCTGCCGGTCCAGTTGGTGCCGGTGGCGTCGGACAGGTAGTGCCGGTCGCCGGTGTTTTGCAGCTCGCCTTCCGCACCGAAAGTGCGAGATTGGCTGAGGGTTTGGGCGCTGTTGTCGCCGTAGCTGATCGCCGAAGTGATCAAAACGGAATTGAAGGAATCGACTTTCTGATCGAGGCTGAGGTTGAGGCGGTGGTTTTGGAGCGAATTGTTTTCGGCCGAAGTACTGCTCGTCTGGTAATCGCCTTGAGGTAAAAAGTTGTTGCGCTGGATGGTACGATCGTAATTTTTATCGGCCTGTGTAAACATGTAGCTCGCATTCAGGTCGCCCTTGTATTTGCTGCCGTATTCCTGGTTAAAGTTGACGCCGCCGGCCCAGGTATTCAAAAAGCCTTCATTATTGCCAAAATCAAGGGGCACGGTCATGTTGTCGGAATCGAACTGGAGGGTCACCCGGCCGCCCCCGCCGCCCATCATTTGGCGCATGGCGCCTGAAAAAGCCATATAGTCTTCGATACTGAAACCCGCCTGATTGATGTTGTTGCCCAGGCCGAGGAACGACAATTGTTGCTTTGGGGTAAAGCGATTGAGGCTCAGGCGGCCTTCATAACGCGCTTTTTCCTCGGCATCCAGTCCGCCGCCGCCGGTCAGGGTGCCAAACCAGCCGTTTTTGCGGTCCTCCTTCAGTTCGAGGTTGATGGTTTTTTCCCGCTGGCCGTCGTCGACGCCGCTAAACTGCGCCTGTTCGCTTTTTTTGTCGAACACCTGGACCTTGTCTACCGCGTCGGCAGGCAGGTTTTTGGTGGCGATTTTTGGGTCGTTGCTGAAGAATTTTTTGCCGTCGACGGTCACGTTTTGCACTGTTTCGCCCATTGCAGTGATGGTACCGTCGGATTTTACTTCCACGCCGGGGAGTTTTTTGAGCAGGTCTTCGACTACGGCGTTTTGTTTGACTTTGAACGAGCCGGCATTGTATTCGACTGTATCGCCTTTGATGGCGACCGGATTGGCCTCGGCCGTGATCTCGACGCCGTCGATGATGTTGAGTCCGCCGGTCAGGGCAAGCTGTCCGAGATCAACCGGGCGCGGATTGCCGTCGAGCTGCACGTTTTGCTGGTAATTGCGCAGCCCCGGATAGCTGGCCCGCAGCAGGTAGTTGCCGGCAATGAGGCTGCGAAATTCAAAAAGACCGCCTGCGCCCGAACGGGTAAAAGCCAGCAGGGAAGTGTCTTTGGGGCTGAGCAGCATAACCGTGCTGCCTTCCAGCGGCGCGGCGGCTGTGTCGACCAGTGTGCCGCGAAGCGAGAATTTTTGAGCGCTCAGGTAAAGCGGCGCACAGAAAAAAAAGAAGCAGAAAAATAGAAGAGTTGTTTTCATAGCCTGATGACTGTTGTTCAAAATCGTGCGGCAAAGGTAGGCCGGGGCTTTGGGCAGGCAGGTTAAGTGCGGTTGAAGGATGGTTAATTAAGGTTAATCATTGACCTTTGCCGCCATATGATTCTCGGCCATATCCAGTCTGCCATCGCAGGCTACAAAACCTGGTTGCAAAAAACGGCGCACCATCCCTTTTTGTATGAATGGGAGTCGCTGCAAAACTTTCAGTTGCATTGGGATGTCGAATCGACCGATCCCGCGGCAATGTTCGACCGCGCTTTTCAAAATTCGGAAACCCGCCGTTTGTGGCAAACGGAGCAATGGTACCCCAAGCGTATGATGCAGATTTTCTGGAAAGAAGACCCGCTTACGGTGCGCCGCATGTTCGATGATTTGTTCGACGAATCGCGCGACCTGGAAGCCCGGCTGGGGCGGTTTTTGTTCGGCTGCGATATTTTGCTGGGCGACTACAGGCGCAAGTACCCCACGAGCGTCGAAAACAACCACTATCACGGCGATTTCCGGATGATCAGCCTGTACCTGGGCTTTCGATGGCCGGAAGCCTATGCGCCGTATCAATTCGAGACGTTCCGGGCCGCACTGCTGCGTTTCGGCGCGCGGGACATACCGCGGGAGAATGACTTTGTGCGTTTTGCAAAGGTGCTTCGTACCCTGATGGGTTTTCTGGACAAAGACCCCGGCGTGGCGCAGGCGCTGCAGAAGCAACTTCGTGCCCGGCGCGATTTTTCCGGCCGCACACTCTTGCTGGCCGCCGATTTTTGCCGCTTCGCGGCGAAGGAGGCCTAAAACCGCAGATATACCAGTTTCAGCCGGTTTCGGAACTCCGAAGGAATCAGGCATTCATCGACGCTGATCTGGTGGGCATCGCGGAAACGCAGGCGCAGGTTTTGTCCGAATGTGTTGAGCAGACTGTTGCGGTCAAAATCGCCAAGCGGCGAAACCACGTATTCACTACAGGTATTTTCGTACTTGATCTCGTCGTTGAACAGTACGTGCAACTGGTCGGCGCTGCGCATCAGGAAATAGGAAGAGAAAGAGCCTTCGTCGTCCTGCGAATATTGTTTTTTGTGCAGAATCGTTTTCCAGGGGATGGTGCCATCGGGGTTGAATGCCACGGCAATGACGTCGTCGTAATAATAGTCGACGACCAGGCGGGCGCCGTCGCGCCAAAATCCGCGGGCTGCCGTGGCGCCGCGCTGGATCTCGTGGTGCCGTTCGGCGATGAGGATGGCCCCCCCGTCTTCGCGCAAAACAAGTTGGGTCACATCCGCGTCGGCGATGCCCCGGGCAGGGCTGCTGTCGTCGCTGTCGGGCGTATCGCGCCGCCGGAGGATGTCGAAAAACTGGTTGTCGAAGGGCTCGCTGCGCACCATGGGCGCCGCCAGATTGGGACCGGCGAGCAGGAAAAACGAACCGTTGGCGCGATCGCGGTTTTTTTCGCCGTAAAGGCCTGCGCCGACCAGGCGCTGGTTTTGGTTGTCGTAGGTGAACTTTACGTCGCAGGTAAGCAATCCTGGCAGCGGCGCGCGCAGGAGCTGATCGGTGATGGCATTGACGCGCAGGATGCGAAAATCGTGCTCCTCGATTCGGGCTTTTCGGTTGTCGTGTTCGGAAACCAGGTACAAATCGCCAGTGTTGCCGAGCACCATGGCATCGACGTCGCTTTCGTAAAAAGGCTCTCTGAGCACGATGTTTTTGTCCCAAAGCACCTGCATACGATCGAGCCGGAAACAGGTTAGTTCGAGTTGCTCGCGTTCGGCGGTGTTGTACACGACAAAACAATTGCGGTCTTCGCTGCGCACCACGTCGAGTACCGGCGGGAAAAACACCCGTTCTCCGTAGTTTTTCAGGGTCATGCTGTCGATCAGCGTGGCGCCCGGGTCGTATTTGTGTACACGCAATTGTGTGATGCCGTGCCGGCGGACTTTAAAGATGATAGAAAAATCGTTGCGGCCGCCCACCACGTTCAAAATCTGGATACCACGCCGGTCGAGGTCGTCGAGCCGGCGGCTCCACGACAGTTTCATCTGGTTGTCGTAGGCCTGCACCTCGAATTCGTCGTATTTGTCGCGAAACAACAGGATGCGGTCTTTTACCCGTCCGATGATTTCATACCCGTAATCGTTCCGAATCACGAGCGCATCGGATACCAGATAGTTTTGTTGGGCATTGGCCGGTGCAACGATGATCAATACGAGCCAAAGGGCGGCAAGGAGGGTAAAAATCGGGCATTGGCGCGGCGAACCAGATCT
>JADZFP010000071.1 GCA_020849825.1 Saprospiraceae bacterium | reverse complement strand
TCGAGCAGGTTGACGAAGAAGTCGTTCGTGAGCGTTTCCGGGCGCTGGGTGAACACGCCGTGGGCCGAGTTGTCGTAGTTGGCATTCAGCGCGCGCATACCGCCGACCAGCGCCGTCATTTCCGGCGCCGTGAGGGTGAGCAATTGCGCCTTGTCGACCAGCATTTCTTCGGCAGAAGCTTCGTAGCGGGCGTTTTTGTAATTGCGGAAGCCATCGGCTTTCGGTTCGAGCACGGCGAAGGAATCCACGTCGGTTTGTTCCTGCGAGGCATCGGTGCGGCCGGGCGTGAAAGGCACTTTTACGTCGTGTCCGGCTTTTTTAGCGGCCTGTTCCACGGCTGCGCAACCACCGAGTACGATGAGATCGGCCAGCGATACTTTTTTGCCGCCGGTCTGGGCGCCGTTGAATGCTGCCTGGATGCCTTCCAGCGTTTGCAACACCTTGGCGAGTTGGGCCGGATTGTTCACTTTCCAGTCTTTCTGCGGGGCCAGGCGGATACGCGCGCCGTTGGCGCCGCCGCGTTTGTCGGAGCCGCGGAAGGTGGAAGCCGAAGCCCAGGCGGTGGAGACGAGTTGGGAAATCGAGAGGCCCGAAGCGAGGATTTTGCCCTTCAGTTCGGCGATGTCGTTGTCGTCGATCAAGGGATGATTGACGGCCGGCACCGGGTCTTGCCAGATCAGCTCTTCCGAGGGCACTTCCGGGCCCAGATAGCGGGCGCGGGGCCCCATGTCGCGGTGGGTCAGTTTGAACCAGGCGCGGGCAAAAGCGTCGGCGAACGCATCCGGGTTATCAAGGAAATGACGGGAAATCTTTTCATAAGCCGGATCGAAACGCAGGGCCAGGTCGGTAGTGAGCATCACCGGGGTATGGCGTTTGGCGGAGTCGTGCGCGTCGGGTACGGTACCGGCGCCCATGCCGTGTTTCGGTATCCACTGGTGCGCACCGGCCGGACTCTTGGTCAGTTCCCATTCGTAGCCGAAGAGGTTCCAGAAGAAGTTGTTGCTCCACTTGGTGGGCGTGGTCGTCCAGGCGCCTTCGAGGCCGCTGGTGATGGTGTCGCCGGCATTGCCGCGGCCGTAGCTGTTGGCCCAGCCCATGCTTTGCTCTTCGATGCTGGCGGCAGCGGGTTCGCGACCGACGTATTTGCTCGGGTCGGCGGCGCCGTGGGTTTTGCCGAAGGTGTGACCGCCGGCGATGAGGGCCACGGTTTCCTCGTCGTTCATGGCCATACGGCCGAAGGTTTCGCGGATGTCGCGGGCTGCGAGCAGCGGATCGGGGTTGCCGCCCGGGCCTTCGGGATTGACGTAAATAAGACCCATTTGCACGGCTGCGAGCGGATTTTCGAGGTCTTCGCGTTCGCCCGAGTAGCGTTTGTCGCCCAGCCATTCGGTTTCAGAGCCCCAGTAGATGTCTTCCTCGGGTTGCCACACGTCTTCACGACCGCCGGCGAAGCCGAAGGTTTTGAAGCCCATGGATTCGAGGGCGCAGTTGCCGGCGAGGATCATCAGGTCGGCCCAGGAGAGTTTGCGGCCGTATTTTTGTTTGACGGGCCAGAGCAGCAGGCGCGCCTTGTCGAGGTTGGCGTTGTCGGGCCAGCTGTTGAGCGGTGCGAAGCGCTGAGTGCCCGAACCGGCGCCGCCGCGGCCGTCGGAGATGCGGTAGGTGCCGGCGCTGTGCCAGGCCATGCGGATGAAGAAGGGGCCGTAGTGGCCGTAGTCGGCCGGCCACCAGTCCTGCGAGTTGGTCATCACTTCGTAGATGTCCTTTTTCACAGCGGCGAGGTCGAGCGATTTGAACTCCTCGGCGTAGTTGAAGGATTTATCCATCGGGTTGGACAATTCCGAGTTTTGGCGCAGGATGTTCAGTTTCAATTGATTGGGCCACCAATCGCGGTTGGAGGTGCCGCCTCCGGCCACGGCTTTGAGCGCGCCGCCCGAAAACGGGCACTTGCTTTGTCCGTTGCCGTTTTGGCTGGTAGATGCAGGGAAGGAAGTATTTTCCATGTGTTATTCAGTTTTATTTGGTGCGAAATTAGGGCGGATATTCGATAGTTAATATTGATTGTTTTTATGTCGATATTGGCAACACCTATAAACTTAATCGACAGTAGCACGCCGGCAGCGAGACTAAAAGCATGTTCGTACCTTGCCCGCTCAAATCGCATCCCATGTCCCGTATTGTCCTGCTTTTTACCGGTCTGCTGACGGCCGCTGCACTGCACGCCCAGACCATTTTTCCCGGCCTCTCGGGTGATGAACTGATCGACAGCGTAGCGGCTCATTACCGGCCTGTCGTGATTTTCGATTACGCCAACGCCAGAGATACACTCTACTCGAAGGTACTGGCCCTCGACGACGACTCTATTCGCTGCATTTACTCCGGGCACGTACTCTACCTGGCGCCCGGGCAGGACCCCACACAGTATATCTACCTGAACGGCAGCAGCCTGGGTATGAACACCGAACACGCCTACCCGCAAAGCAAGGGAGCCGCTACGGGCAACGCGCGCAGCGATATGCACCACCTTTTCCCTGCGCGGATTCCGGTCAACGAAGCCCGCGGCGATGTGCCGTATACCGACATCCCCGACAACCTCACACAACAGTGGTTCAGGGGTACGCAAATCCTGTCGAGCCAGCCTGCACAAAACAAAGACCAGTACTCCGAATTCCGCGTCGGCTCGTTCGAGCCCCGCGAAGCCGTAAAAGGCGACCTGGCCCGCGCCATTTTTTATTTCTACACCATGTACCGGGCCCAGGCCAATGCCGCCGATCCCAACTTTTTCAATATCCAGCGCTCCACCCTGTGTCAGTGGGCAGCCCAGGACCCGCCGGACTCTGCCGAACTGGTCAAAACCTGGCGCATCGCGGCCTATCAGGAGGGCAAGCCCAACCCCTATGTGATCGATTGCACGCTCGCGCACCGCTGCTGGTGCCCCGAAACGCCGGCCGGCTGTCTGGTGCCAACCCTCGAACCCCGGTCGCCCGTACTGGCGCCGAGCCTGAGCCCCAATCCAGCCTCCGGCCTGGCGCAACTCAGCGTAGAACTGCCGTTTTCGGGCCGCCTCGACGTCTGCCTGAGCGATATGCAGGGCAAACAACTGGCCCGCTGGCAGGTCGCCGATGCCGAATCGGGCGTATTTTCCATGCCCCTCGAATGGGCGGCCCGATTTGCCGGTCAGGCCGCCGTACTGGAAGTGAGGCTTTCCGGTAGTCGCGGCACGATCCGGCAGGCCATCCCGGTGGTTTTGTGGTAAACTGGCTACGGCATGGCGATTTTACTCAAAAACGACGCGATTTTCCTTCACGTGCCCAAAACGGGCGGCACTTACCTGCGTCGACTGTTTGTCGCGCTCGACCTCGTGCGTTTCAACTTCAGTCGCGACCATGCCGATATGGAGCGGACAATCAATGTTTCGGGGCATTATCCGGGCAATTTTCTGCGCTGTTCACTGCGCCTGGGGAAAAACCTCGACCGATACGCCCGGGGATGTTTCAAATTTTGCTTCGTGCGGCACCCCTTCGACTGGTACGAATCCTACTGGCGTTTTCGCTGCGATCATCCGGGCGAGTTATTCGTTCCGCAGCAGACGCGCACACGTTTCGGTTTTAAATACGACAACTGGCACCCCTGGGGGCCCCTCGAGCCATTATTCGACCCGGATTTTAACCGTTTTTTGGATAATGTGATCCGGCACTGCCCCGGCTATCTCACCAAAATGTACGGCTGGTACGCCGATCCGCTACATATTGATTTTATTGGAAAACAGGAGCGTCTTGAAGAGGATACGCGGCAAATCCTGGCTCTTTTAAATATCCCCTACCCGGCCGACATCTTCGAACGCCTGGGCCGGATCAACGAAAGCCGCGCTGCTCGCCCGCAATGGAGCGAAGCCAACCGGGAAATGATCTTTCGGCTGGAATACGCTGTTTTTCAACAATTTAGGTATTCGGCGGAGCAATAAGAACCTGTGTCTCAGCGGAAATCGGCATTAATGGCCTGCAAAGCCGCGTTGCCCGGCGAAAGTTGCGCTTCCGTGAGTTGGTTGAGCGGAGTGGCCGAAGTGTTGAGCATGTCGTGCAGGTCCTTGCTTTCCGGCTCGTAATAGAGCAGGCCGGTCAGGATTTCGCCCTTGGCGCGGGCCTCGTGCAGGCGCTGGAAAGCCATGTCGCGGTTGGTCGGGTCCCAGCCGGGCGCGAGTTTGTGCAGGTCGAGCACGGCATGATCGTGCATATGGACTTGCTGGGTGGTGCCTTCGGCATATTCGACGGTCACCGGCGCGCGTTCCGGCACCAGGTCGGGGGCGCCGACGGCTTCCATGTGCTGCCGAACGTAGTCGTACGATTTGGTACTGCCTGGGTTGTTGTTGAAGGTCACGCAGGGCGAAAGCACGTCGATGAAAGCGAAGCCGTGGTGATTGAGTGCGGCTTTGATAAGCGGCACCAGCTGGGCTTTGTCGCCGGAAAAGCTGCGCGCAATGAAAGTAGCGCCCAACTCCAGCGCAAGTCCTACGAGATCAATGGTTTGGAAAGGGTTGGCCTGGCCGCTTTTGCTGATCGATCCCACGTCGGCGGTAGCCGAATCCTGGCCTTTGGTGAGACCGTAGCAGCCGTTGTTC
>JADZFP010000070.1 GCA_020849825.1 Saprospiraceae bacterium | reverse complement strand
TTTTCACGCCAACAAGGAGCGCATTTACCGCGTCTATCGCCATATTTTGCCTTACAACGGCAAGGAGACATCCTCCGACCCCTATTTGCCCATGCCGCTGGGGCCTGCCATGCAGGCCGATTTTCCCGACGTGCTCAACTACGTACGCCTGTGCGACTGGGGCGAACAATACGTTCGATCCGCCAAACTGCTCGCAAAGCCGCGCGTTGTGTACGCGGATGCTCAGGTTTTGACCGTATTGGCGTTTCCGTTGTTGTACGGCGACCCCCAAACGGCGCTCACCGACCCCAACAGCGTGGTCTTGACCGAGCAGGCGGCGCTGGATTATTTTGGAGAACAAAACCCGACCGGAAAAACACTGGAGATCAAGGTTGCGG
The DNA here is from genome assembly GCA_020849825.1 of Saprospiraceae bacterium. Taxonomy (GTDB): domain Bacteria; phylum Bacteroidota; class Bacteroidia; order Chitinophagales; family Saprospiraceae; genus M3007. The sequence continues at coordinate 2,971 of JADZFP010000070.1, read as the reverse complement.
ACGAGTTCGAGCCGTTTGTCGTATCGGGTGTCGTTCAAAATCCGCCGCCCAATTCGAGTATCCGTTTCGACTTTTTGGCTTCTTTTGAGCGCCATGCGGCTTCAAAATACGGAAAACGCGGGGTGAACAACTGGAACCGTTCGGCCTACTTTACCCTGGTGGAAATAAAACCCGGCAGCGGATTGGCGAGCGACAGCGCGCGTTTGCAGCAGTTTTACAACAAATACCACCCCGGTGAAACCGAGGAAGCCCGCAGTGAAGGGCAGTGGTCGGGCGCCGGCGATCCGACAAGTTATCGCCTGCAGGCGCTGACCGACTGGCATACCCAGCCGGAAATCGGCGGCGGGGCCGTGGCGCCAGTCAACCCGAAATACGGTTGGATTTTGCTCGGCCTGGGCGGACTGGTGTTGCTGATTGCCTGCATCAATTTTACCACCCTGTCTATTGGCCGTTCGGCAGGCCGGGCGCGGGAGGTCGGCGTGCGGAAAGCGATCGGCGCGCGGCGCAGGCAACTCGCTGCCCAGTTTATGACCGAATCGTTGCTGCTGAGCGGCATTTCGATGTTGATGGCCTTTATTTTGGCAAAAACATTTTTACCGGCCCTGAACGAGTTGACAGACAAGCAACTGCGCTTCGATTTTCAATTGTACCCCGAACTGGGCTGGATGCTGGCCGGACTAACCCTGCTCACCGGCCTGCTGGCAGGTATCTATCCTGCGCTGGTGCAGTCCGGCTTTCGGCCTTTGGAAGCCCTGCGAAGCAAAATCCGTTTGTCGGGTTCGAATCTGTTTACCAAAAGCCTGGTCACGTTCCAGTTCGTACTATCGGTTGGTCTGATCGCCTGCACGCTCATTATGCTGCGGCAACTGAATTTTTTGCAACAAAAAAATCCGGGTTTTAACAAAGAGAACGTCCTCATCGTCGATGCCTCCGATGCCGATACCCGGCGAATCTACCCCTTGTTCAAAGCGGCATTGGCGGCAAATCCAGCCGTGGAAGGCATAGGCGCCTCGGAGTTGTCGCTGGGCGCCGATGCCGGCTGGAGCCGCAGCGGATTCGATTATGATGGGCAACACAAGGAGGTGTTCGAATATTTCATCGATCCCGACTACATGACAGTGCTGAATGTGGATTTGCTGTCGGGCCGCCCGTTTGATTACGCGGTTTCGGCAGATACGACGCAATCGGTGATTATTAATGAAGCGATGATGCGCGACTTCGGCTGGACGCCGGCTTCGGCCCCCGGGCAAGTGCTCAAAGGGTATTCGGAATCGGGGAAAAAAGACCCGGTGGTGATCGGCGTCGTTCGTGATTTTAACTTCCTGTCGCTGCACAAGGAAGTGAAACCCATGATGTTCCACATGTTCAACGGCTATCAGCCCTATCAGTTTTTTGTGCGGCTGCGACCCGGCGGCATATCAGAAGGGAGTGCCGCCATTGAAAAAACCTGGCTGGCCATCGAGCCGGATTTGCCATTCAGGTATCATTTTCTCGACGACAATCTGGCGCGGTTTTACAAAGCCGAGGCCCGCTGGAGTACCATTACCGGCTATGCCGGCGGCCTGGCGGTGATGCTGGCGGCTTTGGGTTTGTTGGGTCTGGCGGCACTTGCTGCGCAGAAGCGCACCAAGGAAATCGGCATTCGCAAGGTACTCGGCGCCAGTGTGGCGGACATCACCCGTTTGCTGGCCGGCGATTTTTTGCGGCTGGTGCTGCTGGCTATCGTGCTGGCCACGCCCCTCGCCTGGTATCTGATGCAACTTTGGCTCGCCGACTTCGCTTATCGCATCGAAATCAGTTGGTGGACATTTGCGGTGGCAGGGTTAATGGCCATTGCAATTGCGTTCCTCACAGTCAGTTTCCAAAGCATCCGCGCGGCGCTGGCCGATCCGGTCAGGTCGCTGCGGAGTGAATAAGGACGCTATTGTTGTGAAAAATGCCGGCCGGCACGGCGTTCCAGTTCGTCCATGGAAATAATGTCGCGAAGCCGGTATTCCTGCCGGATCAGGCCCTGGCTGCCGGTTTCTTTGCGGTAGTACACGAGGCCGAGGTCTTTGGCGTACCACTCCTCTCCCCTGCTTTCGGTCTCGGCGTCGCCTTCGGCCGATTTGCCGATGGCTTCGCGCAGGCTGAACCGGACGCAGGGGTATTTTTTACCCTGAAATTCAAAATCCGGGGCATTGCCCAGGTAGCGCCGGTTACGAATGAGGTACACGGTACCCGCATCGCCCGGCTGCTGCAATTGCAGACTGAACAGGAATACGCCGGTGGAGTCTTTGACGGAAAAAGGAAACACGTCGGGCGATTCGAGCCGGGCATTGATTCGGATGTTGCGCTGGCCCGTCGAATCGGGGAAGTAGAGGAAGTAGTCGCGGGCCTGGCTGCCGTTGTCGCCGATTTTTTCGCGCACCAGCTGGCCGACCTGGAAGCTTTCGTCGTAGTAGGTTCCCACGAAGAACAAGCCGCTGTCGGCCCTCACCGAGCGGAAGTACCAATAGTCGGGCGGGATGGAATCGCCTTCTGTAGATGCATATTCGTACACTTTCCCGCCGGCTAGTTTTTCAACGGGGAAATAAAAATCGCGGATATCCCGGCGACCGCCGGTGCAGGCAGCGAGCAGGCTGAACAGGGTGGCGTAAAATAAATACGTTCTCATGCGGCAAAAATGCGGTTGAATTGTCGTTTTTCACAGGATGAAAAGCAGGTTTTGGTTATTGATTTTTGTCGCTGCCATGGCGGGCAAAGCTTGGGCCAACATTGCCCAGCCCGGCTTGTACATTGCCGGCGGCAACAGTGTTTTCAAGCCGTATTATCCGGAAGACAGCGCTGCCGTCGGGCAGATACGCATGGCCCGTGAGGCGGTTTTTATGCAGTTGTACCCCGGATTTGCGGTGGTAAAGGGCCGGTATTGGATGGTCAACGAGGGTAAATCGCCCGTCCGGATGAAAACCGGCTACCCGCTCTGGCCGGC
>JADZFP010000069.1 GCA_020849825.1 Saprospiraceae bacterium | reverse complement strand
TATTTTTGCTGCCGTTGCCGCGTCGGCATTTCATCCTATGTCAAAAAAAATACCTACATACAGTATTTGTAATCTGCTCGGCGCCGACCGCTGCATGAACGAGATTGTCGTGATGCGTATTCGCGAGTTTTTGCAAAAACACGGTGATCTCACTTTCCCGCACCGCCACGATTTTTACCAGATCGTGCTGTTTACCCAGGGCGGCGGAAAACACTCGATCGATTTTCAGACTTTCGACGTGCGGCCGCACCAGATCTATTACATGGCGCCTGGACAAATCCACACCTGGCAATTCGACGAACTTACCGACGGCTACCTGATCAATTTCAATGAATCGTTTTTTACGGCTTTTTGCCACAATCCCTTCTTTCTGAGGGAGTTTCCCTTGTTCAACATTGTGATTGGCAGCCCGGTCAATACGCTCGATATGTCGTGCTGCACGGAGGTGGAGCAAACCCTGGCCCAGATGCTGGAAGAGTTTGGCCGCGATGCGGAGTTTCGGATGGATATTTTACGCGGTATGTTGATCACGGTCCTGGTGCGCTTATCGCGCTCTGCGCCCAGCACTTTCCGTGAACACACGTCGAAACACAACGTGGCAATCATGCGGCAGTTTGAGAAGATGATCGAAGTTCATTTTCGGGAAAAACGCCTGCCGAAAGAGTACGCGGAAATGCTGTTCGTTACGCCCAACCACCTCAACGCGCTCACCAAAGACGCCCTGGGCAAAAGCGCTGGCGAACTGATCCGCGACCGGGTACTGCTGGAAGCCAAGCGCCTGCTGGTCAATTCCGACCTGATGATTTCCCAGATCGCCGATACGCTGAATTTTGAGGACAACGCGTACTTCACGCGGTTTTTTAAAAAGTACACGGGAGCAACTCCGGAGCAGTTCAGGGCGACGCAGGCGGTGGGGTGAGCTTTTGTGTAACCTGAAAAACCTGTGATGCCGTCGGTATGTCCATCCAGACAATGACTTGCTGAGTTTCTCTACCGACGGCCCCCACAGGAAGCGACACTGCCGACTGCCGCTTTTTTTTTCTTCATCAGTCTTTCAAAATTCCGTACTGCTCGTACGAATTCACTGCTTATTGATTTCTTCAATTTCAATGGCCCCGCGCGCGGTTGCCGTGAATTGTTTGTGCCGCCAGGCGTGGTTTTTTTGAAAATAGCGCCGCTGTAGTTCTACTTCACAAGTCGGGCCGGTCCAAAATCGTAGAAGTATTATTTCACGCAAAGTCGCGAAGCAAGCAAAGCATTTGCTCCTTGGCGGCCTTTGCGGCGATGCGTGAAACTTTATTCGCCGGGGTTCCTGTGTACTCAGACTTATGAGACAGCCTCTCCGCAGACCATTACAGTTTCATGGTTGGGCACTTTGGTTTAAATTGAATTTCTTTATCAGTTATCATAACAACAGGCGTAATAGCCGTTCCCACACTTCACCGTGCAACTGGCAGACACAGAGACGCTGCCGCCGCCGGCTGACTCAGAATAGGAACATTCAGAAGCGCCCTGCCCGCCAGCATCGCAGTTGCCTTGATCGGGGGTGTTTTCTTCAATGCAATCGCATTTAACGATTTCCGCGACAGGCGGATAAGTCACGCCCGGCGCATTGGTCAACGAAGTATAAATACTCGCTTCCCTTTGACGGATCAGCCCGAAACCTTCATAAATCGTGGCATTGGCGGTTGTCTGAATGGGACAATTAGCCGAAGAAAGCCTGAGTATAATCACCTTATTGTCGCTCCTTGATTGAAATACGACGCATTCGCCGGAATAAGTGACGTTGACATTGTCAAGCCGGATGGGGGCGGCAATCTGCACCGGCTGCATGGTTTTTAATACAAAATATGTATACTGAAGGTCGTTGTGATTTCTAACAACGGCTGCGATATGACCATCCGCAGTTCTCCGGATTTCAACAACGGGGTTGACGGGAGGATGAAGCGCATCGGCTGAGGGGGCGATGAGATTTGTGGGAGGATTGCCCTGCATAAGAAAGGCTGCGAAAACTGTTATCAAAAGTAAGTTCACAGTGTCTGGAAATTTTTAATGTTTAAACAATGAGCAACCTTGCGTTTGATAAGATAAAGATGCAAGCGGCTTTACGTTTGTATTATGCCACTGTTGAATTAAATTTGACTTTCAAATTGAATAAAAACTTAGAAAGGGTACCCTTTCTAATTCTTCAAACAAAGAAATGCCCCAGAAAAAAAGCGAGCAACTCCAATCTGATGAACCTGTCGTTTTAACGGTTGATCATTGCAAAAAAGCTTATAAACGTGTAAACCGGCCTGGGCATCTTTTCCAAAATCCCGTTCATTTTTTCTTCCGCCTTTCTTTTTTTTCCAAAATCTGCGAAGTTTGCATAGTAGTAGTACGCTTCATTCCTAATCCACATACCTATGCGAAATCAAATCAAAGCGCTCATCATCGATGATGAACCTAATGCCATTCACGGACTCCGAAATATGCTGGCTACTTATTGTCCGGCAGTGAAAGTCCTGGCTTCGGCAGAAAACGCTACCGAAGCATACAAACTTTATCAGCAACTGCACCCCAATCTCATTTTCCTCGACATAGAGTTGTGCAGTCAGCAGAATGGTTTTGATTTTGTCCGAATGTGTCAACCCCAGCAGTTTGGCGTTATCATAACCACCTCTTTTCAACAATACGCCATCAAGGCCATTACCGACATCCAGCCATGGGGGTACCTCGTCAAGCCTATCGATGCATTCGACCTGATTACCAGTATCAAGGTGGCGGAGAAGAAAGTTGAGGCAATGACGCCTCCCAAAAAAGGCCTGACCGTACACGACCACCGGCTCGGCAAGGTTGCGCTTTTGTACAATGACATCCTTTTCTTCAAGGCCCAAAATGCCGCCGTGGATATTGTCATTTGGCGCAATAACCGGAGTAAAACGCTGGCTTCTTACCGCACACTCAAAGAATTCGAAGAGGAACTTCCGGAAGAGATATTCTTTCGCTCCCACAAGAGTTACCTCGTCAATCTTGCCTGGGTCGATCGTTTCGAGCGCTGTGGCCGTACCGGACTGGCGCATCTTCGCTCCGGCGATACCGTCGAGATTTCCGCGCAAAAACTGGATGCCTTCGAAGCGCAGTTCGAAATTTTTATGGGCGGATCAGCGCCGCATGGGGCTTGAACAAAACCTGCAAACCGCCCAAAAATCAAACGTCCCGGGCAACCTTGGCCAAAACGCCTCCTCCTTACCTATTCTTTCTTCCACCCTTTACTTCCACCGACCCGAAGGCTGGCGCCACCCAAAAAAATAGCGCCAACCGGTCAACGGTTGGCGCCACAGCTTCCTACGAAGGAGCCGCCGGATCGCGGCATGGGAAAAGTGTGGGAAAAGCGTTAGCGAAGGGAACAAAAACTGCTAAAAAAGCGATCTCGCCGGGTCTGTCCTCCTTTTGTATTCGGCTGTTTTTTTTGGAAGGGTTGATGAGGGTTTATGGGGTTGATAACTGGATGGTGGGGAGCATTGGGAGCCGCAACAACCCTTTTATAAACCTCATCAACCCTCATCAACCTTCATCAACCTTATTCATCACGCTGAACAAGCCTCGCAGGTCGGGTCGTCCAGGCTGCATACCTTGCCTTGCAGGGCCGACACGTCGAGGGCTTCCCTTCGGGGCGCTTCTTTCACTTCG
>JADZFP010000068.1 GCA_020849825.1 Saprospiraceae bacterium | reverse complement strand
TCGAAGTTGCTACTGCCAGTGAAAAACTGACAGCACGCCTGGTGATTAACTAATCGCAGCTTTTGCGGAAATCTACTGAACCTTTCCGCCGCAATACATATTTAAGAGGCTGCCGGCTTGTCCGGCCGCCTCTTGACTTTACATGTTTTCCCTTGTTCACCCGATGTATCCGGGCATCTGAGCAGGAATTGCGGTACATTTACGCTTTCGACCTAATCAAACGATATAATCATGACAGCATACGCCAGAACAGAAACCTCGTTTAATACCGTGCCAGGCGATCCCATTCAGGTCAGAATGCACACCCTTTCCAACGGCCTTCGCCTTTTTCTTTCCGTCAATAAAGAAGAACCCCGTATATACACAGAGATCGCTGTACGAGCCGGCTCCAAACACGATCCGGCCGACACCACGGGCCTCGCCCACTATTTCGAGCACATGATGTTCAAAGGCACCGATCGAATGGGCAGCCTCGACTGGCCCAGAGAAAAAGCTTTGCTCGACCAGATTGAACAAAAATTTGAAGAACACCGCAAGGCCGTCGACCCGGCAGCCAAACGAGCGCTTTATGCCGAGATCGACCGCTTGTCGTTTGAAGCCGCAAAATTGGCCGCTGCCAATGAATACGACAAACTCGTTAGCGCGATCGGCGCCAGGGGTACAAATGCCTATACCTGGGTGGAACAGACGGTTTACGTCAACGACATTCCTTCCAATGAAATCGAACGCTGGTTCGAACTGGAAAGCGAACGATTCCGCCGACCGGTACTTCGTTTGTTTCACACCGAACTGGAAACCGTTTTTGAAGAATACAATATCAGTCAGGACCGCGATTTTCGCAAAGTGCTGAAAGCCCTGCAGGAAACGCTCACACCCACCCATCCGTACGGCACACAAACCACGCTGGGAAAAGGCGAAGACCTTAAAAACCCCTCTCAAACCAATATTTACCGATTTTTTGACCGCTATTACGTGCCCAACAATATGGCTATCGTTCTGTGCGGCGACTTCGACCCGGAAATAGCCGTCGATCTGGCAGAACGTCATTTTGGGAAATTTGAATCCAAACCTGTCCCGCCCTTTCAGTACCCGCCCCAGCCCGAGATCAGCGCCCGAACGCGCCGCGACGTGTACGGGCAAGAAGCGGCCTGGCTGGAAATGGGTTGGCGCTTCCCCGGAGCAGCATCGAAAGAAGCCAATATGCTGCCGCTTATAGCCGGCATCCTGCACAACTACCAGGCAGGCCTTTTCGATCTCAACCTGATACAGAAACAATTGCTGCTCGAAGCATACGCCTATCCGCGTACGTACGAAGATTTTGGTAGCCTCGTTTTATACGGAAAACCTCGTGAAGGCCAGTCACTCGACGATGTCGAACAACTCTTGTGTCGGGAAATTGAAAAACTGCAGCAAGGCGATTTTGAAGACTGGCTTCCCTCGGCGGTCGTCAAAGACCTCAAACTACACGAAGTAAAAGAATTTGAAAAAAACCAGGGCCGTGCAGCGGCGCTTACGGGGGCTTTCGTGCATGGCGTCGACTGGCACAATTACGTACACCGCTGGGCTGATTTGGAAAAAATTACCAAAAAGGATGTCGTCGATTTTGCCCGTAAATACCTGCGCAACGACAATTACGCCGTGGTGTACAAACATACCGGCGACGACGCTTCCGTTATGAAAGTGGAAAAACCGCCCATCACAGCCGTCGAACTGAACCGAACCGACAGTTCGGAGTTCGCCCAGACGTTTTTGGGCAAACACGTTCCCGATCTCGAACCCCAATTTGTCGATTTCAAAAAGACCATCCACAAATCCGGCGTAGGTGGGCTTACCCTCCGGACGGTGCAAGACGAACAAAGCCGGCTGTTCCGCCTGCACTATGTGTACGATTTTGGCCGCAACAGCGACCGCAAGTTGGCGGTTTTGGCGAGTTATCTGCCATTTCTGAGTACCAGCCGGTATACCGCCAGCCAGTTGCAGCAGGCGTTTTTCCGTTTGGGCGTGCATTTCAACGCAACTTGTCAGGACGACCATTTTTACATCACTCTGTCCGGCTTGTCGGAATCTTTTTCGGAGGCGGTCGAACTGATGGAGCACGTTCTGGCGGATGCCCAACCCAACCCCGAAGCCTTGCAAAATCTGGTGGCGGATATTTTCACCCGGCGCGAAAACGATAAACGAGACAAGCGGACGATTTTGAGTAAAGCCATGCTCAATTATGCGAAATATGGCCCATCCTCGTCGTTTTCCGACAAATTGAGCAAAGAGCAGTTGCTCGCTTTACGAGCCGAAGAATTGACTGGTCTGGCCCGGCAACTTAGGTTTTGGAAACACGAATTATACTATTTCGGCCCGTCCGGCATCCGCAAGGCGGCCAATACTCTGAAGAAATTTCACTTTCAACCGGAAACGTTTGCGGCGGCGCCTTCTGCCAAAAAATACCGGGAACGCAATATCCGCAGTAATCAGGTGTATTTTGTCCATTTTCCGATGGTGCAGGTTGAACTGTTGCTGGTTTCGCGCGGCACCCCAAAGTTCAATCTGGAAGAGTTTGTATTTGCCGAATGGTACAACCAGTATTTCGGATATGGATTGTCCTCCATTGTCTTTCAGGAAATACGCGAATCAAAAGCCCTGGCTTACTCTGCCTATGCCTATGCCGCCACGCCTTCCAAAAAGAAGGCAGCCCATTTTTTGCAATCTTACGTAGGGACACAACCCGACAAGTTGCGCGAAGCCGTCGATGCCTTTGATCATATTCTCGAAAACATGCCGGTTTCGAATACACAAATTGAAAACGCCAGGCAGAGCGTGCTGAAACAAATTTCGGCCGGCGCAATCCACAAGGCCGAACTTTACTGGACGTGGAGAACCAACCGGGACCGCGGCTTCCTGAATCGCGACCTGAGGGCGGAGGTCTATCAAACCTTGTCACGATCGGGACCCGACGCCTTGCTGGCGTTTCAGCAAAAGTACATTCGTGGCCGCAAATTCGCCTGGATGGTGCTTGGCGACCGTTCGAAGATCGACTTTGACTATCTGAAAAAGATAGGCCGGGTCTAAGAATTGACCCTTGAAGAGTTATTCGGTTACTAGCAAATTACTG
>JADZFP010000067.1 GCA_020849825.1 Saprospiraceae bacterium | reverse complement strand
CGTTCGTCGCGTTGGGGGCAGTCGGTGGGCACGTCCACAAAATTGCCTTTTTGTCCCCATTGTATATTGTGCTGCAACTGATTGAGCAAGGGGTTGGAACATTCAAAGGCGCCGGTTGAAGGCATGTCGGAGTGCACCACCGCGGCTTTGATATCGGCGGGGTCGAGTTTATCGCCGGGCAGACCTTCCAGCATCACGTAGCGGAAACCCATGAAGGTGAAACGCGGTTCGTACGTCTCCGCTCCCCCACCCTTCAGCGTGTATTCCAGCCGGCATTTGGCTTTACGCAGGTTGGCGGTGTAAAAATTGCCCTGTTTATCCAGCACCTCCGCGTGTTGTACTTTGACCACCGTTCCGGCCGGTCCCTGCACGTTGAACCGCACCCAACCCACGAGGTTTTGGCCGAAATCGACGACCAGTTCGTTTTTTGGGGTTCGGAAAATACGTTGTGCCGGCAACTCCTGGATTTTCCGCACGGGCAGCCCGTTGGAGGCGATCAGATTATCCAGGGAATAATTGACTACCTGAACCGCCTGCCATTGCGCGTCGGCTAAACCCGGCAAATCCCAGCCGGGTTGTTCGAGGCGGGCGTCGTAGGTTTCGCCGTCGTAGATGTCGTTCATACGAATGGGGCCGTCCAAATGCGCTTTCCAGGTTCCGTCGCTGACGATCCATTCTTCAGTACCGTTGGTATAGCGCACGTGAATTTGGCAAAGCAACCCCAGCCGCGGCCCATAAAAGGCCCATTGAAATACCCATCCGAGCGTGCCGCGGTACCAGCCGTCGCCGAGCAGGGCGCCGACGGCATTTTGGCCGGGTTTCAGCAGACCGGTGACGTCGTACACCTGGTATTGCAGGCGTTTGCCGTACACCGTCCAGCCAGGCGTGAGTGCCTGGTCGCCCACTTTCTGACCGTTCAAATGCAGTTCATAAAAGCCGTGGGCGGTCACGTAGGCGCGCGCGCCGGCTATTTTTTTCTTTAAATTAAACTCTTTGCGCAGCATGGGCGCCGGGGCGTAGCGTTTCGAGGCAGTATCGGGTTCGATCCATTGGGCCTTCCAGTCGGCGGCGCTCAGCAATCCCATTTCCCAGAAGGCGGGTTGGCTCCAGGCCGAGGCGCGGCCCTGATTGTCCCACACCTGCACCTGCCAGTAGTAGCGGCGGGCCGATTGCAGCGCCGGGCCGGTATACGGCTGCAACACCGATTCGCCGGACATGATCTTCCCGGATTGCCACAGCAGCGTTTTTTCCGAAAAATCGGGTGCGGCGGCCACACGCAGGGCATAAGCGGTTTGCAGGACATTCCGCCCGGGGGCATTCAGTTTCCAGCTCAGCCGCGGTTTGGCCACGTCGATGCCGACCGGGTCAGTTTTATATTCGCAGGTGAGCGACGAAACGTTGAGGTTTTGAGCATGGACGGAGCAGACAAACAGCAGGGCAAAGGCGCAGAGCAAATTTTTCATGGCAATTGTTTTACAGAAGCAGATCGGACAGGCAAACGTAAAGAACAAGCGGGTACTAAACTTGTAGTAAACCGGTAAAAGTATTTTATTTGTGCATCAATAACGCCCGTTTAACTGTCACAAAATATTTCCCTATCGATGAAAAAGGCCTGTCTGTTTGCCGCTTTTACCTTGTTGATCAGCGTCGCGCTTCGAGCCCAATGGGCGGAAGTGACCCCGCGTGTTTTCTGGAAATTTCAGCATATCAGCGTCGTTGCTGCCGACACAGCATTTGTCGTGGCAAAAGACAACAGTTCAAAACCTGTGCTATGCAAAACGTACGATGGCGGCAAACACTGGAAAATGACACCCATTGCCGCCATCGATGATTACCTTATCGGGAGTATTGACGGCGTCGTATTTACCGACACATCGCATGGTTTTTTGTTGTGCAGCTACGCCATCACTACGCCTTACCTGGGCCGAACCACCCTGCTTTTGCGCACAGCCGATGGCGGCGACAATTGGACGGAAGTGCCCTTGCCAGACAGCCTGACCAAGGGCCGTATCCTCACCAATCTTGCTTTTTCCGATTCGAAACATGGCGTATTGTTATCGGAACCCACCAATTTTATGACCTTTGTCTATACGACCGATGACGGCGGACTTACGTGGAATGTAGCGCAGTTTTTGCCCGGACAATCTTATGTTCTGAAAATGTATGCCGGCGGTACCGGCGTCATACACCGGGATGGAGGCCTTTATGACGTTTGGGAAACCCAGGACTATGGCCGGAACTGGACTTTTATCCCGCCAACCGGGGTAGAGATAAACCGCCTTCGGTACAGACAAGGTTTTTGGGAAAGGAACGAGTTTTACATCTCCGATGCGGCAAAATACCGGAAAGCCACAGAATTTATCGGCAGTACATTTATTTTTCACGACATCATCGAATATTCGGAAGACGACGGCCAAAACTGGCAAACACCGCCAAAGCATGTCTACAATTCTATTTTAAAACAAACAGTCCGGAAAGGAAATTCCTGCTGGTTCCTGTACGAAAATCAACTTTACAGACACACGCTTTCCGGCCCGTACGACATGGATAAGGGAGAAAGAGGCGTTTTGGAGCTGACTCCAAACCCGGTTCCCGGCGGCGAGATGGTGCGCTTGCAGGAGCCGAGAAAATCGACGGGGGAAGCCGAAATCTGCGTCTTGGAACTGGCTACCGGACGGGAATTGTACCGGGAAATTGTGTTTGCCGGCGAAGGCCGGGTTGTGTTTCAAACACCCCGCGCCGTGCCGGGCTTTTACCTCGTACAGTTTTATTTCGGCGGCGACCTGCGCGCTGCAGGCAAGTTGGTCATTCGCTGAAAGGCAATGTACCTTTGCCGGCCACTGACCATGTCCGACAAAAAACACCCGCATTTCGAACGCCTGCTCGAGCTCCTGCACCGGGAGCGCGACGAAGACCTGCGCCTGTTCCTGCAAACCGTACGCCAGCAACCGCTCGCCAAACGGGTGGAAGAAGGCTACACCTGGTACCCCCTGAACGTGCTGCAAACCGGCTTCGCCCTCGGCGAAAAAGCCTTCGTGGTTGTGGAACGCACGACCCGCATCAATGAACCCCACCAACTGCGCGCCGGCCAGTCGGTAAGCCTGTTCACCCAGGCGCCCCATGCCGACCAGCCGGAGAAAACGGGCATTATCAACTACGTGGAGCGCAACCGGATGAAGATCATCCTGAACGCCCGCGACGTACCCGACTGGCTCGACATGGGCCAACTGGGCGTGGACATGCTCTTCGACGACCGCAGCTACCAGGAAATGGTGCGGGCCCTGGAAAAAGTGATGACGGCAAATGGGGACCGGTTGGCGGAATTGCGGGATATTTCGGTGGGAAGAAGGCCGGCGGCTTCAAACAGAATATCGAATATCGAACACGGAATATCGAATGTCGAAGGAGAGTACATCAGGATTGAATGCTCTCTTAACCCCTCCCAACAATCCGCCGTGCGCTCAATCCTCGACAACCGCGATATCGCCATCATCCACGGCCCGCCGGGCACCGGCAAAACCACCACCCTGGTGGCCGCCATACAATTGTTGACACAACAGGAAAACACCGTGCTCGTGGCGGCGCCCAGCAATACCGCCGCCGACCTGCTCACCGAACGCCTGGCCGGCAAAGG
>JADZFP010000066.1 GCA_020849825.1 Saprospiraceae bacterium | reverse complement strand
GTTAATTTCAAAACGCAGGTTTTGCACCGTGAACAGTTCAGGGAAAGTGATGGATGAAATGGCTGCTAACTGGATCGGCGACAACGCGGGCACAAACACATCGCCGGCGAGCGGGCTGCGGGCGTCGATGTCGGGAACATGAGTATTCGGATCGAGCACGTTGAAAGTGCTCTCGATGGCGCCCGCCGGCTGGTAGGTGGCGTTGCCGGGTTGGGAGGCGCGGATGGTTACCTGGCCGGCCTGCCCGCTCAGGGTCACCGTTTTGCCGTTGATGGCGGCCGGGCCCGACACCACTTCGTAGACCACAGGAAGTCCCGAACTGGCGGACGCGTCGAGGTCGAAGGGGGCGGCGGTGGTCAGTTTGTTTGGAATTTGCGGGAACGTGATCGCCTGAAATCCGGCATTGAGCGTGCCGTTGAAATTGGACGTCGGGCCGTTCATCGCAAAATTCAGCAGGTCGCCGTCGAGGGCGCCGTTGCCGAATTCACATTTCAGTTTGGAAATGGACGTATTGTCGCCGCCGGGCAAGCCCTGGTTGCATTTGTAATACAACACCAGGTCGGTTTCCGTGCCGGTGAGTTCGTTGGCCATCATATCCTGTATTTCGGCAGATGTGAGGCCTTTTTTCCACAGGCTGACTTCGTCGACGCGGCCGCCATACACGAAGTTAAAACCGCCGAGCAGACTTTTGCCGATGGAGAAAGAGACGTTGGAAGCCGTGATTTTGCCTGTGGCGGCCTTGCTGCCTTTCAGCACGCCGTTGAGGTACAGGCTTACTTTTGTGCCGTCGTACACCCAGGCAAAATGTTGCCAGGTTTCCGGTACAATCGTATAGAAGGGCGCTACGTATTCGTACAAGGTGCCGCCCGAGTTTTGGAAACGGCATTCGATTTTTCCGTTATCCAGTTGAATCATATAAAAACCCGCGTTGGTGCCGCGCACGCCCATCATGCCCTGCCCGTAGGCATACTCGTCGGTCCAAAACCAGCCGGTCATGGAAAAAGCGTTGGCGTTGGCGATGAGCGCCGAGGCATTGGGCGTTTGTACATAATCGTCAACGCGGTCGAAGTGCAGATACTGGTCGGATTGGGCCTGAACCGGGGCGGCAAAAGCCAGTACCAGGAGGATGGGGAAAAAGCGAAGCAGGGAGTTGAGTTGTTTCATATTGAGTGATTTTATGATTAATAGGTTTCCGGTTTGAGGGTTTCTGGTTTGAGGGTTTCTGGTTTGAAGGTTATAACCAAAACCGGAGACGGGTTTTAACCTTCAAACCAGAAACCTTCAAACCTTAATACCCCAAACCCTCTTTCAAATCATCCACCACACTTTCACATTATTCCGGTCGCCGCCCATCCGGCCGATCTGGGCCTGCCAGTTGTCGCCGTTGTAAGCGGCTTCGCCGGCCGGATACACCAGCCGGAAATACTGGAGCGGGTCGCCTTCGCGGGGTGTTTTACCGGTGCGGCGCGCCAGGGCCCAGGCTTCCCAGGGCTGGCGGAACATATCGAGCCATTGTTGGGCGTAGATGAATTCCAATTTAAACCCATTAGCGCCGAAACTGACTGCGGGGTTAAAGATATATTGGAAAATCTGCGTCTGGTCAATGGTCGGGGCGTTTTGCCAGATTCCGCATTTTTGGGCAACGCCGTACCAAAACGAGATGGACGCGCTGATGCCGTCGTTGTACTCTATCTCCGCCTGGAAATCATCCGCCGGCACGCCGATGCCGCGTTTGTAGGCTTCGGCTTTTAAAAAGTGCATTTCGGCGGCGGTGAGCAGGATTTCGGGCACGTCCTTTTCATCGCGGATCAGGTAGTAGTGAAACGGCGAAAAAACGCAGGAGGCGCCTTTAAAATCAAAGTTGACGTCGCGTTGGCCACCGTAAGGTACGCCGCCTTCCACGGGTACGGTTTCGCCGGGCGGAATCACGTTGGGGTAGGGCGCCCATTGGCCGGCGTTGTTCGTTTCGGCAAAAATATAAGTGCGCGGGTCGATGATGCCGCTGCCGTCGGGCTTGTTATTGGGGGAGAGCATTTTCCAGAGGGTGGTACCCAGCCGGAGGTTGCGGTGTTCGCGGAACGACCAGTGGGTGCTCAGTTTGTCGAAGCCCATTTTTTGCGGCACGAGCAGCACTTCTTCGCCTTTGCGTATGATGGGAAGTTGATTCGTCAAAATATCGGCAATGATCGGCTCCGCGAAGGCGCGGTCTTTTTCCACCATACGCATGGCGTGCCGCAGCCGCAGCGAATTGGCAAAACGCCGCCATTTGTTCATATCGCTGCCAAACAACGCGTCGAAAGCCCCGAAACTGTAATATGGTTTGCCGCCAGGCGTAGTAGCCGCCGGATTGATCTCGATATTTTCGGCAGCCCATTGCAGTTCGTCGAGCAGGAATTTGTAGATGGCCTCCTGGCTGTCGTACTTCGGGCGCAGGTATTTGATATCCTGTATGCCCTTGCCGGCGTCGAAAAACGGGATGTCGCCGAACTGGTCGGTGACGTAAAACGTCTTGTACGCCAGCAGTACCTTGAGCATGGCCCGCACGTTGTTCAGTTCGGCCTGCTCGCCGGGATAGGCGTCGAAGCGACTTTCCAGTTCGCGGATATTTTTCAGCGCGTCGTAGTAGCGGTTCCAGGTTTCGTCGAGGCCGATGGCGGTGTTCAGCCAGGCATGAGCCGTGAGCGCGCCGAGCTGGGTGGCTTCGTACAGTTTTTCGTTGTGCACGTAAAATTGTTCATTCCAACCCAATTGCAACGAACCGACAATGCCGTTGAACAGCGCCTCCATCGAGGTGGTCGTCGGGTTGTAGGGGTTTTTATTGATGTCTTCAAAGTCCTTTTCACAGGCGACAAACAGTAGAGAAAAGGCAAAAAAGAGGAGTCGTTTTTTCATAAAAAGAAATTAAGCAGTAGACTTTCAGTACCTCGGCCAGATTGCGTTCATCAAAACTGCGCCCCAACACTCACCCCAAAACTCCGCATGCCCGGCAAGGCGCCGAACTCCAGCCCTTGCGCGTTGCCCGCGCCGATGCTGCCTTCGGGGTTGATATTGTCGGGCGCCGTGTCGTAAATAAAAAACAAATCGCGGCCGGTGAGCGTAATGGTCAGGCCCCGGAAAACCGGTGAGCGGTCTGTCCAGCGGCCCGGCAATTGCCAGGATAGCGATATTTCCCGGCATTTGATCCAGGTGTTTTCCTGCACGGCGGGGGCGGTATTTGCGCGGCCCCAGCCCCCGGCGTTGAGGTATTTGTAGTAGTAATGCACCACCTTATCGTTCGGTGTGCCGTCGGCATGTACGCCGTCGAGGATGACGCCCACGTTGCGGATTTGACCCGAAGGGTCGGTAAAAGGCAGGCCGCCGCCTTCGCGTTCCGGCAGGGT
>JADZFP010000065.1 GCA_020849825.1 Saprospiraceae bacterium | reverse complement strand
TACACGTGCCGTTTGCCCATAAAATTTTCAATGTTTCCTTTATTATTGTCGTCGTTTCCATGCTCCTGCAGGGTACAACTGTTGGGCGAATAGCGCGATTCACCGAACTGGAAGACCCCTGACCCGAAAACGCATATTTAAATAACAACCAAGGCTATGACTGTAGAAAACATCCTCGAATCCCTCAAAGAAATGGGCAGCGAATCGGTCCGCCGCATCTTTCGCAACCACGGCGCTCCCGACGCCCTGTACGGCGTCAAAGTGGGCGACATGAAAAACATTATCAAAAAACTGCCCCGTAAAAAAGACCATGAGCTCTCCCTGGCGCTCTACGACACCGGCAATTCCGACGCCATGTACTTCGCCGGACTGATCGCCGATGAAAAACAGATCAGCCCCGGGCAACTCCGCCACTGGGCGGAAAAAGCGCCCTGGTACATGATTAGCGAATTCACCGTTCCCTGGGTAGCCGCCGAAAGTCCGCACGGCTGGCCGCTGGCCCTCGAATGGATCGAGAGCCCGAAAGAGCACATCGCCGCGGCCGGCTGGAGTACCCTGGCCAGTCTGTGTACCATTCGGCCCGATTCGGCCCTCGACCTGCCTGCCCTCGAAGGCCTGCTCGACCGCGTGGGCGCAACCCTGCAGCAGTCGCCCAACAGGGTGCGCTACGCCATGAATTCCTTCGTGATCGCGGTCGGAATCTGCGTACTGCCATTGACAGATAAAGCCCTGGCAACAGCCCGGCAGGCAGGGCCGGTCAAAGTTGACCTGGGTAACACTGCCTGCAAGGTGCCCGCTGCCGAAGAATACATCGAAAACGCCCGTGCAAAAGGCCGGCTGGGAACAAAAAAGAAGATGGCGCGCTGCTGATTGCCCGATGTTACAGCCCGTGCGTCAGCGCATATTGCATCACGTACGTAGCCGCGCCGGCCAGATAACCCACCACGGCCAGCAGGGTGATTTTTTTGAAATACCAGAAAAAGTCGATCTTTTCCATACCCATTGCCGCCACGCCGGCCGCCGAACCGATAATCAGCGCACTGCCCCCTGTACCTGTACAATAGGCCAGCAATTCCCAGAAAAAATGATCGGTCGGGTATTGGCTCAAAGGATACATGCCTTGCGTGGCAGCCACCAGCGGCACATTGTCCACAATGGCGGACAAAAAACCGATGATAATCCCGATCAGTGTGATGTTGCCCACGCTGTCGTCGAGCCAGCTGGCTACCTGTCCCAGAATACCCGCGCTTTGCAAAGCCGATACGGCGACCAGGATGCCCAGAAAAAACAAAATGCTCGGCGAGTCGATCCGCTGCAAAGCGCTGACGACCGAATAGCGCCCTTTTATTTGATCGTCTTTGCGGGTATGAATCACTTCAGTGACCATCCACAACACCCCCAGGCCCAGCAACATCCCCATAAACGGGGGTAAATGCGTGACCGTTTTAAATACCGGCACAAAAAGCAAGGCGCCCAGTCCTGTTGCAAAAACCGTTCGGCGCTCAAACGGCGTACTGACCATTTTTTTCTCCGATGCTTCCTTCGGCGCTTCCACGCGGCCTTTCACCCGGCGCGACAACATCAGCAAAGGAATGAGCAGGCACACCAGACTGGGTACAAACAAAGTGACAATGATGTTCAAGGCCGTGATTTGTCCGCCGATCCACAACATGGTAGTCGTGACGTCGCCCATGGGCGACCAGGCGCCGCCGGCATTGGCGGATATGACGATGAGGCCGGCAAACATCAGCCGGTCCTCTTGCGAAGAGACCAGTTTGCGCAACAGGCTGATCATGACGATCGTGGTCGTCAGGTTGTCGAGCAAAGCCGACATAAAAAAGGTGATGAGGCCGATCAGCCAGAGCAAGCGGCGTTTGTCGGTCACCCGGATGCGCTCCGTGACGAGTTCGAAGCCGTCGTGGGTATCGATCAGCTCGACGATGACCATGGCGCCCAGCAAAAAGAACAGAATACCGCTGATCTCGCTGAAGTGCTCCATCAGGGCATGATGGCTTTCTTCGGCAGCGCCGCCCATCAGTACGTAAAACGTCCAGCACAATACCCCGGTGACCAGCGCGGAAGCGGCTTTGTTGATATTGATGTAGTGTTCGAAAGCGATGGCCAGGTAGCCCAGCACAAAAACAAGGATGATCAGAGTAAGCATAATCGTACAGGATCGGGACAGACTTGAAAAACGCAAATTAAACGCAACCCGGCGACTTCGACCGGCTCCGGGCGCAAAAAGCCGAAAACATTTTGCACTCTGGCTTGTTGCCAATTGGTCATCCCCCCGGGGTATTTTCATTAAAAAAGTGTAAATTATGCGTATCGACCTCCCTGTACTAACCGAACGCTTTGGCGCCAACCGCTTTTATCAGGTTCAGAAAATTTACGAGCTGGACGGCGGCCTCGAGCAAGACGATGAATTTTCAAACCCTTTTCACGTCATTCGACAGATACCCTACGAAAGACTGTACGAGATAGAAAAAAACATGGCCGTCATCATTCCGGTCAAAAACGAACGCCTGCGCCTGCTCGAGGGCGTTCTGTCGGGTATACCGCACGCCTGCCTGCCTATTATTATCTCCAACAGCCAGCAAACTCCCATCGATCGATACCGGATGGAACGGGAAATGGTCGACAGTTTTTGCCGTTATGCGAAGAAAAAGTACGTCATCGCCCACCAGCGTTCGCCCCGGACGGCAGCGCTTTTTAAGGCGGGCGGCTATTCCGCTCTGCTCGACGAAGAAGGCTTTTTGCGCAACGGCAAGGCCGAGGGTATGTTGGCTGGCATGGCTTTGGCCCGAATTCTGGGCAAACAATATGTCGGTTTTATCGACGCCGACAACTACTTCCCGGGATCGGTTCTGGAATACGTGCGCATTTTTTCCGCCGGCCTTTCACAAAGCAACTCTCCTTTCAGCATGGCGCGCGTTCAATGGCACAGCAAACCCAAAATCGTGGAGGAAGGCCTTTATTTCGCCAAATGGGGGCGCGTGTCGCGCATTACCAACGAATACCTCAACCGGCTGTTGGGATACTACACCGGTTTTGAAACGGAGGCGCTCCGCACAGGCAACGCCGGCGAACACGCCCTGACGATGGAACTGGCGCTGATGCTCGACTATTCCGCCGGTTTTTCCATCGAAACCCACCATTTTGTCAGTTTGCTCGAAAAATTCGGCGGCATCCTGCCCAATCCGGATACGGAAAGTATGAAAGCCGGTGTCGATATTTTTCAAATACAGTCGCGCAACCCGCATTTTCACGCCGCCGACAAAGGCGACGAACACCTGGGCGATATGATCGGGGGCTCCCTTTCGGTGCTCTTCCATTCCCCGGTATGCCCCGATGCCTTGAAAAAAGAGATACTCGGCGAACTCAGAAAACGGCATATCGTGGGCAAAAACGAACTCCCCTCACAACCGCACCGGTATCCGCCCCTGGCCGGTATGGATTTCGAGGCAGCCGCCACAGTATACGACTGGGCGCGCCAAAGCAATTTTATCCACACATGACCCAGACTATCCTGTTCAGCGACCTCGACGGCACTTTTCTCGACCATCATCACTACACGCCGGGACCAGCCCTCGGCGCCTGGAAAATGCTGGAAGCAAGGGGTATACCGCTGATTTTTTGTTCGTCCAAAACATTCGCCGAACAAACCGCGCTGCAAAACGAATTGGGGATGCGGCAACCTTTTATTCTGGAAAACGGCAGCGCCATTGCGTTGCCGAAAGACTATTTTCCGCCGGCATCCTATTCCGCCGACCAAACATCGGGCTCCTGGGATCTTGTGGCGCTGAGCCATGCCGACCGGAGCGATTTGCTGGCGCTTATAGCGCAACACCCTGGCCTGCGCGGCTTTTCACAGGTCGGCAAGGATGCTTTGGCTGCCGCGACGGGTCTGAAAGGAGCGGCGCTGGACCGCGCCCGCGAGCGCTGGTTTACCGAAACCCTGCTTTACCCCGATGAAGAAGCGGGCGTGGCGCCCCTGCGCGAACCATTCTTGCAGGCAGGCTGGATATTCAGCCGGGGCGGGCGTTTTTTTACCCTGCAGTCTGTCGCGGCCGATAAAGGCAAGGCCCTGACACGGCTTCGCGATTTGTTTCAGCAAAAATACCCGGACACTCCCCTGCATACAGTGGCCGTGGGCGACAGCCCCAATGACGCCCCCATGCTCGCGGCCGCCGACACCGCCTGCCAGGTACAGTCGTACGACGGGCGCTGGGCCGACCTGGGCATTGCGGGCCCGATTCGGATTGAGGCCTCGGGACCGGCAGGATTCAGCGAACTTGTCCGGCGCATTCTGTCGCCGCTTTGAGGCAGGCAGGTTTCCTACTCATTGGTTAATGGCGCCCCCTCTTCCCGTATCTCCACCGGCTGGTCGCGATACAACAGCGAACCGATCATCATAATCAGGGTGGTTGCAAGGATGACAAAAAACAGCACCCGCTCGTCGAATGCTTCCGTGCGCTGCCAGTCGGGTATTTTATAAAAAAGCAACACCGTAATCAGTCCCCTCGGAATATAAAGCAATTCCGGAAACAGGTCGTAGCGGTGCACAATTCGCAGGTAAATAAAGCGCAGCACCAGCAGGGCGGCGGTAATGCCGCCGCCGAGGAGCCATACTTCCCGCTCGTGAATAAAATCGAGTTCGATGCCATAGCCGAAAATGACAAAGAAAAAAGTGCGGATAAGGAAGGCCGATTCGGCGGTGATAGATTTCAAAAACGCAGCTGCCTCGTCGACGCTATCGTCCGAAAAGTAGTTTTTAAGCGGTTTCCATCGAATCAACTCCCAGTTGTTGACCACCAGGCCAAAAACCAGAATGGTGATCAGCGACGGCAAATGCATCATTTTCCCGCCTACATAAATGACGATCAGCACCGCGAAGGCCAGGAAAAACTTGACGTTGATCCGGTTGCGCACCAACAACAACATCAGACCGAAACACACGCCGACCGACAACACCAGCGATACCGGAATACTTCCGAAAAACCAGCTCACTTCACGAAAGCCGATTTCCTTTCCGGCCGTAAAAAAATTAAAAGCCATAATGCCCAGCACATCGGAAAACGAAGCCTCATAGATCAAAAACTCCTTCTTTTCGTGCCCCAAATGATGCACGCTGGGCAATACTATTGCGCTGCTGACAATACTCAGGGGGATGGCGTACACAACGCATTGAATGATGGTCGCTTCGGGCATCCACCAGTGTAAAATACCCGCGACACCCAAAATGGACAACACCAGTACTACCAGCGCAGACCAGAATGAACTGCGAATCATGGGCAATTTCGCCCGCGTGATTTCCAGATCCAGACCCGCCTCCAGTACAATCATGATCAAACCCAGCGTGCCCAAAAACTCGATCAGCGCCGGCGGTATCTGAAACGACCAACCCGCCGAATCGGAGAGCGCCCGCAGCGCAATACCCGTACCCAGGAGCATGAGCACGGAGGGTATGCGGGTCAGTCGGTTGAGCACAGAAAAAAGATAAGACAAGATAACCAATCCGCAAAAAGCGAAAAGGACATGATAGGCCGTAATATTTTCCATATTGGGCAAAGATTGAAAAACTGCCCCACACTTCCTTTTTAAGTTTCCCTATTTTGCCTGCCAAAATCACCGCTCACGTATGACAACTATCCAGGGCCCCGCTATTTTTCTTGCCCAGTTTATGGGCGATTCCGCCCCCTTCAACTCCCTCGAAAGCATCTGTCGCTGGGCCGCCTCGCTCGGCTATGTCGGCGTGCAAATTCCGACCTGGGACAGCCGCCTGATCGACCTTGAAAAAGCCGCCGAATCCAAGGCCTATTGCGACGACCTGCGCGGCCGCGTCGAAGCCTGCGGCGTCAAAATCACCGAATTGTCGACCCACCTGCAGGGCCAGCTCGTGGCCGTACACCCGGCTTACGACCTGATGTTCGACGCCTTCGCCCCCGAACACCTGCGCAACAACCCCAAAGCCCGCACCGAATGGGCCGTGCAAACCCTCAAAGACGCCGCCCGCGCCAGTCGCAACCTCGGTCTCGACGCCCACGTAACCTTCTCCGGCGCCCTGATCTGGCACACCGTGTACCCCTGGCCGCAGCGCCCCAAGGGCCTGGTGGAAGCAGGCTTTGCCGAACTCGCCCGGCGCTGGCGCCCGATTCTCGACGTATTTGAAGAAAACGGAGTCGACCTCTGTTATGAAGTCCACCCCGGTGAAGACCTGCACGACGGCGTCACGTTCGAGCGCTTCCTGGCCGCCGTGGACAATCACCCGCGCTGCAATCTTCTGTACGATCCTTCCCACTTCGTTTTGCAACAACTCGACTACCTCCAGTACATCGACTTCTACCACGAACGCATCAAGATGTTTCACGTCAAAGACGCGGAATTCAACCCCACGGGCAAAAGCGGCGTGTACGGCGGTTATCAGGACTGGATTGACCGCCCCGGCCGTTTCCGTTCGCTGGGCGACGGGCAGGTCGATTTTGCGGGTATTTTTTCCAAACTGGCCCAATATAACTACAAAGGCTGGGCCGTGCTCGAATGGGAGTGCTGCATCAAAGACGCCGAACAGGGCGCCCGCGAAGGCGCGCCTTTTATCGCCGACCACATCATCAAAGTGACCGAAAAAGCATTCGACGACTTCGCCGGCGGCGCTACAGACGAGGCATTTTTGCGGAAAATCATCGGGCTGGATTGAAGGGGAACGCTATGAAACACTTGCGCTGGCTTTTTGCCCTGGTTCCGCTGGCCGGCTGCTCCCGCGCCGAGGGCAAGTCGCTGGCCGACTTTTTGCAACTGCTTCTGCAGCAGGAAAGCGCCCTGCGCTGGCTGTTCTGCCTGATCCTGGTGTTTCTGACCCTGCAAATCTGGCGCATTGTCCGGCTGGTGACCGTGCAAAGTTTCCGCCTGTTGAAAGGCAGCTGGCGTTTCGTATTCGGCTGGGGCAAACGCCACCTCATCGCTATCGGCATACTGGGCACCCTGCTGTGGCTATTCAGCACCCCGCTGGTCGATTTGATCCAGGACGTCGAGCAGCGCTACCTGCGCCCGGTTTGGCTGCAACAATACGACCACCTCGCCGAAGCGCACCAGATCGCCATTTACGAAGAAGAGCTCGGCAAACGAATCGACCCGTATCAAAAACAGGTCGTCATGCAACGCACCCGGGAAATCGCCGCCAAAATCCAGTCGACCCCGCTGGCCATTTACGAATGCGCTTACCTCGAATGCGGGCTGTACCCATTCACCGTGCGGCGCGACCGCGTGGCAGCCGGCTGGATACAGTTCACCCGCGTCGGGCTGGGCGGCTTGCGGTATCAGGGCCGGCCTGTGGCGTATGAAGAGGTACTGCAGGCCTGCGCCGACAAAAACATCGAGTTTATGATGGACCTGACCGAGCTCTACCTCGTGGACAAATACCAACGCGCCGGCCGGCGGCCGTTGATCAATACCATCGACCTATACCTCGCCCTGTTTGCGCCCGCCCTGATCGGGGCGGAATCGGAGCGCATCGTGTATCAGGGCTACAACAACCCCAGCTATTACCTCAACGACGGCCTCGACGGCTGGTATGTCGCCAATGAAGGCCCCGGTGGCCGCCGACAGATATTCCGTAAAAACAGCATGAAAGACGGCAAGATCACCATTTGGGAAATGTACCTCGCTTTGGAAGCTAAAAAAGGGCGTTTAATCGGCTCTTATTTGAAAAAAGGGTGATTTTAGCGCATACAAAGCCGACGTTTTAACTAAAAATAGAAAAATTCGGCTATACTTTTGCCCGATGAAATGGTTTCCTCCGCTATTGTGCGCAGTGCTGTTGTGCTGCGCCTTTACCCCCGTCTTTAGCGCGACCAAAACAGAACAGGTCGAGCGTTATCTCGGTAAATACCGCTTCGAGCACGACCGCCCGGTCGGTACGGTCAAATTTATTTTTCAAAAAGCCGTGCTCAAACGACAGGGCAACGGCAAATTGACCTACAAACAATTGCTCCTGGGCGAACCCTATTTTTCCAACGAAGACAACGCCGGCAAACTCATCGGTATCCAGGTGGT
This sequence comes from Saprospiraceae bacterium, assembly GCA_020849825.1. Lineage (GTDB taxonomy): Bacteria > Bacteroidota > Bacteroidia > Chitinophagales > Saprospiraceae > M3007. The sequence goes on along the minus strand of JADZFP010000065.1, from coordinate 3,405 downwards.
CAACCAGGGCAAAACCATGACCATCCTGCCCGAGCCGCCCGACAAACCGGCTTCTGCGCCGGCGCCGGCAAAAAAAGCGGAACCCGCGCCCAAACCCAAAGCGCAACCCAAGCCCCGACAGCAACCCGCCCCCGCGGAACCGGAGACAGCCAACGGCGAGGAGGACGCCGCGGCCGCCCCCACCGCTCCCGCAACCCCGACCAACGATCCTGTTCGGCCGCGCACCGTCACCGGTGTAAAAACCGTGGGCGGCATCGTGCCCGATTCCGTCGCACTGGCCGAAGGTCTGAGCAACGCCCGCCACAACGTGGAAGCCTGGAAAGGCCAGTTTTGGCAAACCATGCGGCCAATCTGGTCGTTTGTGATGTGGATTTTCAACTCTATCCTGGTGCTGCTGGTCTGTTTCGGCGGATTGTGCCGATACGTCGCCAAAACTGCCGCTTCGGAAAGCCTGATCAACAGCTACGGCCGCATCATCGTCGGTCGCTGGATCGTGGCCGCTCACCAGAACGCCGCCGCCCTGTTGCTGGTCATTACCTGGATCATTGCCATTGTGCTGCTCATCGACGTGTTTATGTGGCTGGTTTTCCTTGATTTCCCGGTCTGGATGCTCGTTGTGATTTGGTTCCCGATACTTTGGGTCGCAGAAAAACTCACCAATTTTATCGTGCCGAACATTCCTATTTTGGGTCCGGGGTCGGATCAGCATTGATGAAGGGTTGATGAGGTTGATAAGGGTTTACAGGGTTGATGGGGAGGGTGGTTGAACCCCCTGTTTTTGCCATTCACCCCTTTGCTCTGCCGGTTGGCGGCAAATAGCTTTTGTACCAGCGGCAAAGAATTCAGGTTTGCATCGTCAAATTGTTCAACAACTACATTTCAGGCGATGAAAACTACACTCCGTTTCCTTTTTCTTTTTTTCCCGCTTTTCCTGCCCATCTGGGTACTCGCGCAGCAATCGGTCATCCGGGGCGCCGTACTTGATCAGCAATCGGAAATGCCCCTGGTGGGTGCAACCGTCCAACTGGTACAGCCCGAAGGCCAGACGCCCATCGGCGCCATGACCGACGCCAACGGCGTATTTGTGCTGAAAAATGTGCCCGTAGGCCGGCAGGCCATTCGCGTCAGCTACCTGGGCTATGAACCGCTGACAGTGCCCAACATCCTCCTGACGGTCGGTAAAGAAGCCCAGCTCGACCTGCGCATGCAGGAATCCCTGTCGTCGCTCGGCGAAGTGGTGGTGACCGCCACCGTCGACAAAGACCGGCCGGTCAACGAACTGGCCACCATCAGCGCCCGGCAGTTCAATACCGAAGAAGTGCAGCGTTTTTCGGGCGGCAGCAACGACGTATCGCGCCTGGTGACCAACTTCGCTGGCGTGGCCGCCGCCAACGACTCCCGCAACGACATCGTGATCCGCGGCAACTCTCCGGTAGGCGTGCTCTGGCGCATCGAAGGGGTGCCCGTACCCAGCCCCAATCACTTCGCTACCCTCGGCACCACGGGCGGGCCGGTCAGCGCCCTCAACCCCAACATGATCCGCAACTCCGATTTCCTTACCTCGGCTTTCCCGGCCGAATACGGCAACGCCACGGCCGGCGTGTTCGACATCGGTTTTCGCCAGGGCAATCAGGAGCGATTTGAATTCACGGCACAGCTGGCCGCCTTTTCAGGCCTCGAAGCCATGGCCGAAGGGCCCATCAACAATCGCCAGGGCACCTTCGTAGTGTCGTACCGTCATTCCTTTGTAGAAGTGGCCGACGCGGCCGGCATCAATGTGGGCACAACCGCAACGCCGCGCTACAAAGACCTGACCTTCAACATCGATTTCGGCCATTCCAAATTCGGCCGCTTCTCGCTCTTCGGTCTGGGCGGCACAAGCGACATCGACTTTCTGGGCAACGACATTACCGAAGACGACCTCTGGGCCGAACCCAATGAAGACGCCTATTCGACCTCGAAACTGGGCATCGTCGGGCTCAAACACAACCTGCTGATCGGCGACAACACCTACCTGCGCACCATCGTATCCGGCTCTCATGCCGCCACGACTTATGATGTGGATCGCGACAAGGACGGCGAATCCCGCAAACACGTATTGAGTTTCGACGACGCTACGACCGATTTTCGGGTATCGAGCTTCGTCAACCACAAATTCGACGCCCGCAGCACCCTGCGCGCCGGCGTGCTTTATCAACAATTCAACCTCGACGTATTCGACCGCTCGCGCGAACGCACGCCCGACTGGGTGCCTTTTCGCGCGTTCGACGGCCAGATGCACCTGCTGTCGGGCTTCGCCCAGAGCCAGTGGCGCGTCACCCCGCGCCTTACGCTCAACGCCGGCCTGCATGCCCAACACCTGACGTTCAACTCGACCAGTTCCATTGAGCCGCGCACTGCAGTCAATTATCAACTTTCTCCCAAACAGACCCTCAGCGCAGGCTATGGCTTGCACGGGCAAATGCAGCCGCTGCCTATTTTGTTGTATGAAGAACAACTGCCCGACGGCAGCCTGACGCGCAGCAACAAAGACCTGGATTTTACCCGAAGCCACCACTTCGTACTCGGCTACGACCTCAAACCCGACGCCAACTGGCACGCCAAACTGGAGGTATATTACCAACGCCTCACCGACGTGCCGGTAGAGCGCAGCCCCAGCGAATTCTCCTTGCTGAATACCGGCGCCGATTTCGGTTTCCCGGAAAAAGGCTCCCTCGTCAACGAAGGCAGCGGCGAAAACCTCGGACTGGAACTCACCGTGGAGAAGTTTTTCTCCAATGGCTGGTACGGCTTGCTCACCGGCTCCCTCTTCGACTCCAAATACACGGGCAGCGACGGCGTGGAGCGCAACACCGCCTTCAACGGCAATTACGTGCTGAACGTGCTGGCCGGCAAGGAATTCAAATTCGGTCGCAACCGCCAGAACGCCTTCACCCTCGACACACGCCTGAGCACCGCCGGCGGCCGGCCCTACACACCCGTCGACCTCGACGCCTCGATCGCCGCGCAACAGGAAGTGCTGACCGACAATTACTTCGGCGAGCGGCATTCGGATTATTTCCGCTGGGATATCAAAGTGGGCTACCGCCTCAATTCGACCAAAAGACGCATGACTCAACATTTTTTCCTCGACTTCCAGAATGTCACCAACCACCAGAACGTGTTCCAGCAGCGTTTTTCGCCGGCACGGGGCTCGATCAACACCGTGTACCAGCGGGGCTTTTTCCCCGATGTGTTGTGGCGAGTACAATTTTAAAGTGATGAATGATGGGTGCTGAGTTGTGTGTGCCTAAAATAGGTTGACTGATTAGAGTAACTTATGATTCTGTTTCAGGCTTGAAACTGAGTTGTAGTTGAAATGAATTTTCAACATATTGTTTATAGGTAAAGATTTCCAATTTTGGT
>JADZFP010000064.1 GCA_020849825.1 Saprospiraceae bacterium | reverse complement strand
TCCGCAAACTGCACAAACCCCGGCGGCCAATACCAACGCTGCCGCTGCCGAACCGGCAGAGAAGCCCGCCATAGTATCCGGCGGCTCGGTCAACGACAAGTTTCTGGATATTCTCATGGGCGCACTGGAAAAAAACAACCAGGAAGGTTTTGACTACCTGGAATTTCGCCAGGCCTTGAAAAACCTCGCCAAAATGCCCATGGACGAAGCCACCCGCTACCATTCGGCCTACGCCATGGCCCAGACGATGGGCGTTACGCCGGTCAAACTGGTGGAATCGGGCAAGTTTTACCTCAACGTACTGGCGGCCGAACAGGCGCGCTTCAACGAAGCCCACGCTCAGCAGCGCGCCAAACTGATCGGCAACCGCGAAGAGGAGATCAAAAACCTGGAAGCTGCTATCGAACAGAAAGCGGAGCAGATCAAACTCCTCACGCAACAAATCGAAGAACACCGCCAGCGCAGCGAACAGGTCCGCAAGGAAATCAGCGACAGCACGGTGAAAATCGAGACCACGAAAGCCGATTTTGAAACCACCTTCGCCGCAGTATCGGGGCAAATTGATGCCGATCTGGCAAAAATTCAGGAATACCTCAAATAACCCGGGGCAACCCGTAACAAAAATCATTCAGCACTGATTCCTTATCATTGAACCATGAGTAACAACGCTTTGAAAAATCCACTGGTTGCTTTTTTAGCCGGCCTGCTCGTTCTTTGGCTGGTTTATTATTTGCTCAAACTGACGATCAGTTTTTTCTGGATCATCGTTCTGGCTTTCGTGATCCTCTTCTTCGTGAATGATCGCTTCCGCCGTTCCGTGCGGGCTTTCCTGAACGGAATTTTTAACCGCTGACATTAATTCAAAACTTAATAACCCACTGATTTACTTGTTATGAGTACTGAAATGCAACCGATCAAACCCAAAAACTTTTGGGAACGCCCCGAAGGGGTGACGGGCGGACTCTTTACGGCTGCCCTCGTCCTGGGCGGTGGTTACTTGCTCTATAAAGCGCTGCCTACGCTGATCGCACTGGCCGAAAACACCTTGTATCTCGCCGGTTTGCTGGCCGCGCTGGCCGGCGTCATTTACGTGGTGCTCGACCCCAAAATGCGCAACCTGATCTGGTACATGTACAAATCCTTTATGCGCTGGATTACCGGCCTTTTTGTACAAATCGACCCGATTGGCATCCTCAAAAGTTATATCGAAGAGTTGAAAGACAATCTGGGCAACATGAATACCCAGATCAGTAAACTCAAGGGCCAGATGTACAAACTGGGTGAAATGATCAAACAAAACCAGAAAAACATCCAGAACAACCTCGGCCTGGCCAGCAAAGCCAAAGAAACCGGCCGCGATGCCATTATGGTACTGCAGGCCCGCAAAGCCGGCCGCCTGCAGGAATCAAACATGAAGCTCGAAGACCTCTACAAAAAAATGGAGGTGCTGTACCGCGTACTGACCAAAATGTACGAAAACTCCGAGATCATGCTCGAAGACCTGCAGGACCAGGTGATGGTCAAAGAACAGGAGTACAAAGCCATCAAAGCCAGCCACTCAGCCATCCGTTCCGCCATGAACATCATGAGCGGCAACTCGGATAAAAAATACATGTACGACATGGCCCTCGAAGCCATGGCCGAAGACGTAGGCCAGAAAGTCGGCGAGATGGAGCGCTTCATGGATATGTCCAAAAACTTTATGGACTCCATCGATCTCCAGAACGGCGTCTTTGAAGAAGAAGGCATGGCGATGCTCGAAAAGTGGGAAAAAGACGGGGTTTCTTTCCTGCTCGGCGGCGATAAAGCCAAAATCATGGCCAAAGCCAGCAACCCCGGCGACGTACTCGACCTGAATGCCCCGGTGAAAGTTCCGACCAAAGAGGAGCGCGGCGGCAACCAGTACGACACGTTCTTCGAACAATAAATTCTGTACAGCAATCAACCCGTAACGATCAAAAGGATCATTAAACCATGGCCAAACTCACATCTTTCTCCAAATTTCTGCTGACGCTCGGCATCGTCGGAGGCTTGTATTTCGCCGGCAGTTATTTTTTTAAAAATACCCAGGCAGGCAAGGAGCTCCGCGACAAAGCCAAAACAGAGTCGTCCGATACCGCCGCCGACGGCAACACCATCAGCGTAGGTGTTGTGACCTGGGGCGGTTATGCCGGCGGCCAGTACTGGAACAAAGGCTTCGACGCCAATACCGAGAGCCGTTTTTACAAAGACTACGGTTTTAAAGTCAATTTCAAAATTCTCGACGACCCCACCGCCAGCCGCAACGCCTGGAAAAACGACGAAGTACAGTTGCTCTGGGCGACCGTCGAGTCGCTTCCGACCGAAATGCCCGGCCTGGCCGAATACGACCCGGTGGTTGTGTTTCAGGCCGACTGGTCGCGCGGCGGCGATGCCATTGTGGCCCGACGAGGCATCAACGCGGTGGCCGACCTGCGCGGTAAAAAAATTGCCGTCGCCGAAATGTCGCCCTCGCACTCCTTCCTCATCTGGCTACTCAACGCTGGCGGCATGACGGTCAAAGACGCCGAAATCGTCGGAGTGCCCTCGCCGGTAGAAGCAGCCGAAGCGTTCAAAGCCGGCAATGTCGACGCGGCGGTCGTCTGGTCGCCTTTCGATGAGGAATGTGTGCAAAAAGTACCCGGCGCCCGCATCCTGCAAAGCACGCGCAACGCTTCCAACATCATTGCCGACGTATTTATCGCCAAGCGCAAATGGGTGGAAGCCAACCGCGAAAAGGTCCAGCAACTCTACGAAGGCTGGATGAAAGGCGCGGCAGAGATCAACAGCAGCAACGCCGCCAAACAGGAGGTTGCCATCATCCTGGCCGATGCGTTCGACGGATTTACCAAAGACGATGCCTTGAAAGCCATCGACAACGTCAGGCTCTGCACCCACGGCGACAACGTCAATTTCTTTGGCCTCAACCGCGGCGGCTACAAAGGGGTGACAGGCGAAGAACTCTACACCCGCATGACTAAGGAATACCGCAATATCGGCGTGATCCAGACGGGCGACGTCGTGCCGCCTTTTACCAAAACCGCCTGGTTCAGCGCCGTGGAACGCACCAGCCTCAGCGGACCCTCCCATGCCGCCGAAGGCCAAAAAGCCTTTACCGGTCTGTCGGAAAGCGAGGCAAAGTCAAAAGAGGCCGTAGCGACGAAACGGGTGAGTATCTCCTTCCGTTCGGGCGAGTTCCTGCTCGACGACAACGCTAAATACATCGTCGACAACGAAATGGTGCCCATCGCCAAAACCTTCGGCAACAGCCGCATTCGTGTGGAAGGCAATACCGACAACATCGGCAATCGCGCCAGCAACGTCGCCTTGTCGAAAAAACGCGCCCAGGCCGTGGTGGATTACCTGGTGAGCCAGTACGGCATGCCGCGCAACAGGTTTATCGTCATCGGTAATGGCCCCGACAAACCCGTTGCCGACAACGGCACGGACGACGGCAAGGGCAAAAACCGCCGCACGGATTTCGAACTGGTGGAAGAATAAATTCCGATGGGCCTTTTGTCCTGAAAAAACCATTTCAGGGCTGGTTCGCAAGCCGGATTACACAGGCACTATGTAGAAAAAAAAGGCCAGGCAAAGCCGCAAAGTGTGCAAAGGCAACCGTCCTTT